>JACCUZ010000034.1 GCA_013698395.1 Sporichthyaceae bacterium | reverse complement strand
ACACCCCGCGCCTGCTCCTTAAGGCCGGCGCGCCGGATTCACCCGGTCGACTTGAGCCTGTCGAGCCGGTCCAGCTCGTCCAACCGGTCCAGGCGCCGGTCCTCCCGTACCGCCTCCCGCTCCGACGCCCTGGCCCACTGCACGAAGAGGGCGGCCAGCACGACCAGCGCGATCAGGTCGCCGCTGGCCCACAGCACGCCGCCGGCGATGCGCTGGTCCTCCGCGAGCGTCGGCCCCCAGGTGCGGGCGACCTCGCGGTAGAAGTCGGCGGCGATCACCGTCGAGGAGCTCATGATCGCCACGCCGAGGAAGGCGTGGAACGGCAGCGAGGCGAAGACCGCGACCAGCCGCAGCGGGTACGGGATCCGGTATGGCATCGGGTCCAGCCCGAGGATCGGCCAGAACCACAGGCAGCCGACCAGGTCGAAGTGCACGTGGTTGAGGTTGTGCAGCACCGGACTGCGCAGCGTCGCCTCGTACCAGCCGGTGAGGTAGAGCGCGAACGGGTTCGCGACGAACACCACGCCCGCCAGTGCCGGGAAGGTCAGCACTCGGGCGACCCGGCTGTGCAGGACCGACTGCAGCGCCGCGCGGCCGCCCCGCGGGAGCACCCGCAGCGCCAGCGTCAGCGGCGCCCCCAGCGCGAGAAAGACCGGCACCAGCATGCCCAGCATCATGTGCTGGACCATGTGCACCCACAGCAGCCTCATGTCGTACGCCGCCAGAGCCGAGGTCGTGGCCACTAGGAACAGGCCCAGCCCGAGACCGACGAAGAGGACCGTCCGCCAGCGCGACCAGCTGTCCCCGCGGGCCCTCAGCCGGTGCGCGCCGACCAGGTAGAGACCCCCGACGACGGCCGCCCCGACCAGCGGCAGCACGGCCGGCTCCCACTCCGTGAGCAGCCGCCCGGCGGTCAGGGGTGGCAGATCGTCGTGCGGCCCGAGATGAGTGGGGAGCCAGGCGCGCGGCACTTGTGGAGGGTACGCAATAATGCCGCCGTGGCGACAGCAGCAGCGCAGCGCGTGCCCTCCCACGTCCCGGCCAGCCGCCCGGACACCACCGCCGTCGGGACCATCGTGTGGCTCGCATCGGAGCTGATGTTCTTCGCCGCGCTGTTCGCGATGTACTTCACGATCCGCTCGGTCAGCCCGGAGCTCTGGGAGACCCAACCCGAGCTGCTCAACATCCAGTTCTCCACCGTTAACACGACCGTGCTGGTGCTCTCGTCGGTCACCTGTCAGCTCGGTGTGTTCGCGGCGGAGAAGGGTGATGTCATCCGGCTGCGGATGTGGTTCATCATCACCTTCCTCATGGGCTCCTTCTTCATCGGCGGCCAGATCTACGAGTACGCGTCGCTGGTCGCCGAGGAAGGCTTGACTCTCGCGTCCGACGCCTACGGCTCGGTCTTCTACCTCACGACCGGGTTTCACGGCCTCCACGTCACCGGCGGCCTGATCGCGTTCCTCCTGGTGCTGGGCCGGACGTTCACGGCCCGTCGGTTCACCCACGGCCAGGCGACGAGTGCGATCGTGGTCTCCTACTACTGGCACTTCGTCGACGTGGTGTGGATCGGCCTGTTCGCGACCATCTACCTGATCAAGTGAGCGAGCCCGTGAGACGACCCCGCTTTGGCAGCCCGGTGGGTTGGCTGTCCCGGCGTCGGCGGCACCGCCTGGCACCGGTCGTGCTGCTGATGGTGGCCCTGGGCGGGACCGGCGCTGCGTACTCCGCCTTCGCCCCCACCACCGGGGCGCAGGCCGCTACCGGCCCGTCCGCCGCCACGGTGGAGGAGGGGCGCCAGCTCTTCCTGCGGAACTGCTCGAGCTGTCACGGCCTCAACGCCGAAGGCACTGCCGACGGCCCGTCGCTGATCGGCGTCGGGGCGGCGTCGGTCGACTTCCAGGTAGGCACCGGGCGGATGCCGGCGCGCCAGCTCGGGCCTCAGGTCGAGCAGAAGCCCGTGGAGTTCAACGACGAGCAGATCGAGGCCATGGCCGCCTACATCGCCTCGCTGGCCCCAGGGCCGGCCGTGCCGGACGCTGAGCAGCTGGACTACTCCGATGCCGACGCCGCAGAGGGCGGCTCGATCTACCGCACCAACTGCGCCATGTGCCACAACTACGCGGGGACGGGCGGTGCGCTGACCGGGGGCAAGTACGCCCCAGCGCTGCGCGGCGTGGAGCCCAAGCACATCTACGAGGCGATGCTCACCGGTCCACAGTCGATGCCGGTGTTCAACGACAACAACCTCACGCCGGAGGACAAGCAGGACGTCATCGCCTTCCTCAAGGCGACCGAGGAAGAGCCCGCCCCCGGCGGCTCCACGCTCGGCAAGGTCGGGCCGGTCTCCGAGGGTGCGGTCGGGTGGCTGGTCGGCCTCGGCGGTCTCATCGCCTGCGCCGTGTGGCTGGGGGCGAAGGCCCGATGAGCGACCAACGGCACACCGGCATGGGCGCGTCGGCCGACGACGACGCCACGTACGAGGGGGCGCACCGCGCCCATGGCACCGAGTCACCTGGCGCGTCAGCCGTCCCGGCCAGCTCCACGGCAGCCACCGGCTCCTCCCATGCCGCGATCGAGGGCGCCGAGGGGCAAGGCGGCGAGGGCACCGGCGCCGAGCACCCGCGCGG
>JACCUZ010000019.1 GCA_013698395.1 Sporichthyaceae bacterium | reverse complement strand
GCTGTTTCCGGGATTGAGTGCCGCATCGGTCTGGGTCACGTCGTCGATGACCCGGAAGCTGCGCCCCACCCGGGTAGGAATCGATCGACCCAGCGCACTGACTACCCCCGCAGTGACGGAACCGGCGAGCCCGAGCGGGTTCCCGACCGCGACGACAAGCTGCCCCACCTGGAGCTGATCGGCATCACCGAGCTCCGCCGCCGGCGCGGTGCCCCCCCACGAGCACCGACAAGACGCTGGGTCGCACCGCCGCCGCCACCGACGTCACCACCCGCGAGTAGGCATCCATCGGCTCCCCCATGTCCACCGGAACGAGTGCGGTGGCGCGGAAGATGCCCCCGCGTCATTACGCCCACAGCAAACACATTGCGAGTGAAGCCAGCGTCCTTCGGCCGCTACGGTGATCGCGACCGAGAGGAACGCCAGTGCGTGTGTTGGTGGCGACCACTGCGGGCGAGGGGCACTTCGGGCCGTTGGTGCCGTTCGCGCGGTCGTTGATCGACGCCGGCCACGAGGTACGGGTCGCCGCGCCGGCGTCGTTCGCCCCAGTTGTCCGGAAAGCCGGGTTGGAGCACGCACCGTTCGCCGATGCGCCGCCCGAGGAGCTCGGCGCGGTGTTCGCGCGGGTTCCCGAACTGCCTAGGGCGGAGGCCAACGCCACGGTGATCCGCGAGGTGTTCGGGCGCTGCAACACGCGGGCGGCGCTGCCCGGCGTACGGGACACCATCGACACGTGGCGACCGGACCTGGTCCTTCGTGAACCCGCCGAGTTCGCGTCGTACGTCGTCGCTGACGCGCTCGGCGTACCGCACGTGCAGGTGGCGATCGGTCTGGCGGCGTTGGACGAGTTCTTCCTTTCGCTCGTCGACGAGCCGCTGCGGGAGTTCGGCTGTGCCAGCGGTGCGGCCGGGCTGCGAGCGGCTCCGCGCCTAACCTCGGTGCCGGAGCGACTGGACACCGAGCCAGCACCGGGAACTGCTGAGCCGCATCGGTTCCGTTCTGCCGACCCGGCGTCCGATCCGGTCGCCTTGCCCTCGTGGTGGCCCGACGACGATCTCCCGCTGGTGTACGTGTCGTTCGGGTCGATCACCGGGCGGCTTGCGACCTTGGGCGACCTTTACCAGGGTGCTCTGTCGTCACTGGCCAGTTTGCCGGTACGCGTGCTGCTGACCGTCGGTGAGGGCGTCGACCACGGCGCGCTGGCGCCGTTGCCGCCCAACGTGCACGTCGAGAGGTGGTGGCCCCAGCAGGAGGTGATGCCGCATACCTCGGCGATGGTCGGCCACGGCGGATTCGGCACGACGATGCTCGGGCTGGCGGCCGGTGTGCCGATGGTCGTCCTCCCGCTGTTCTCCTCTGACCAGTTCCTCAACGCGGCGCGAGTGCAGGAGGTCGGTGCTGGGATCGCGCTCGAGGACGGTGCGCCCGCGGTGGAAGCACTCGGTGGTGCGGTGCAGCGTCTGCTCGACGACCCGTCGTACGCCGTTGTCGCCGGCCAGATCGCCCAGGACATCGCTGGGCTGCCTCCCGCTGCCGCATCAGTGCCGCTCCTCGAGCAGGCTGCCGCCGGCTGACGGTCCGCACTACGTCGCGTCGACATCCACGACGGAAAAGAGGCGCCACTCGCCCGGCAGGCCCTTCAACGTGTGGGAGCCGCGGTCCTCGAAGGCCAGCCCTGACCCGCTCGCCAGGTTTCGAGCCACCTCTGAAGTGAGGATCTCCCCCGGTCCAGCAAGTCCCATGATCCGGGCGGCCTCGTGCACGGCGACGCCCCGCACGGCGGCGCCGTCCATGTCGACCTCTCCGACATGGACGCCGGCGCGCACCTCAAGGCCATCGCTGCGTGCTCTCCTGCGGATCTCCGCGGCGCACGGCAGTGCGAGCGCCGGAGCGTTGAAGGTGGCGAGCATCCCATCCCCGGTGGTTGTCACTTCTCGCCCACCAAAATGGTCGATCTCGGCGCGCGACGCTTCGAGATGTGCGGACAGGCGCTCACGCCAGGCCACATCACCGAGCAAGATCGCCGTTGCGGTGGAGTCGACCAGGTCGGTGAACAGCAGCGTGGCTACGACCCGGTTAGCGGCACCCAGACGCTGTCGGCCGGCGATGGTACGCAGACCTGCCCATTCGAGCAGGACCGCGGGTTCATCACCGACTGTGTAGCCGTCGTGGCCCGGCGGGACGTCGTAGGCGTCATCGCGTCGCATCGCGTATTCCTTGCCGCTCTGCATCACGACGCCAAATGCTCCGGACAGGACGACGCCCACGTGGCGAGCCTGGCACCATTCGCCACCCACCAGCGGCCGGACGTGCGTCGACCAGCGCCATCCCGGCTCCTGCACGACCCGCCCGACGGTGAGGTCGCCGAGGTCCACCATCTCCTCCGTCAGCCCCGGGAACCGGATGACTTCGTCAGGACTCTGCAGGTTCTTGAACCAGGGCTCCACGATCGCATGCTCTGCCCGACCTGGCCCTCGGTCAATCCCACCCGCTCAACCGCGCTCCGCGCGTGGAGCTACTCCGGTCGGAGCCATGCCAGCACCGCCTGAACGCGGCGGTGGCTGTCAGCGGTCTCACTCAAGCTCAGCTTGGCAAAGATTCGACCCGTCACCGCCTCGACGGTCTTCTCGCTCAGGTAGAGCGCGGCCGCGACTGAGCGGTTCGAGCGCCCTTCGGCGACCAGTCTCAGCACGTCACGTTCCCGCGGCGTCAAAGCCCCCAGCAGTTCGTCGGAACGCTTGCGTTTCAACAGGTGCTCGATGACCTGCGGGTCGATGGCGGACCCGCCCGCGGCAACTCGACGAATCGCATCGGCGAGCTCAGCCGGCCCAAGAACCCGATCCTTCAACAGGTAGCCGATGCCCTGCGCGCCGCCCGAGAGCAGGTCGACCGCGTAGCGGGCCTCCAGGTGGTGGGACAGCACCAGGATCCCGATCGACGAGCCGTGCTCCGCGCGGATGTCGCGTGCCGCCGCAAGCCCCTCGACGGTGTGGTCGGCGGCATCCGTACGTCGACGATCACCACGTCAGGCTTCGTTCGACGAACCGCGTCCAGCAGAGCGGGCACGTCACCCGCTTCAGCGGCGACCTCGATGTCCTCGTGGCGCAGCAGCTCGGCCAAACCAGCGCGCAGCAAGACGTTGTCCTCGGCTAGGACCACTCGCACGGCAGCTCCACATCCAGCCGCGTTGCGCCACCGGGCGGGCTCACCACGCGCAACGTTCCGCCGGCGGCGGCAGCGCGGTCCGCCATGC
>JACCUZ010000008.1 GCA_013698395.1 Sporichthyaceae bacterium | reverse complement strand
GGCGAAAGCGACCGACCCCAGCAGGACCGCCTCGACCTGGTCGACGACGACCTCGACGACCCCGACGACCTCGACGACTCTGTCGACGCGGCGCCGACGGACCCGAGCCGCCCCATCTCGCCGCTCGCGCTGATCGCCATCACCACCACGCTGGCAGAGCTGCGAGCCGGGCTGGCCGGCGCCGGCCGGCTCGACACCGGCGCCACCGTCTCCGCCGCCACCCTGCGCCAGCTGGCCTGCGACGCCCTCATCGTCCCCGCCGTGCTCGGCGGGCCCTCCCAGGTCCTCGACCTCGGACGCACCACCCGGGTCTGGAACCTCGCCCAACGCCGCGCCGTCGCGCTCCGCGACCGCGGCTGCGCAGCGCCCGGCTGCGACCAGCCACCCGCCGCCTGCCACGTGCACCACTCCTGGCACTGGACCGACGGCGGACCGACCGACCTGGCCAACGCCGCCCTCCTGTGCGGCTTCCACCACCGCATGGTCCACCGCCAGGGCTGGGCCATCACCCTCGCCGCCAACGGCCTCCCGCAACTCATCCCGCCCGCATCGATCGACCCCGACCAGCGACCCCGACAGCACCACCGCTACCGACTCACCACGCTCACCCTGGTCACCGGACGACAACGCACGTAAGGCTGGGACAGGAGAGCGTCATGCGGGCGGGGAAGCGTCCCGCCGTTGCCATGCCGGCTCGAGAAGACGATCGCCCAGGCACGGCGGCAGCCACCACACTGGACCGGTGACGGCGATCGACGTACTCGAGCGGGCGCGAGCGTCCTTCGTCCAGCGCTCATGGGGTGACGCGTACAAGCAGTTTGCGACGGCTGATGCCGGGACCCCGCTCGATCTGGCTGATCTCGAGAGGCTCGGGCTTGCCGCGTACTTGTCCGGCCTTGACGAGGAATCCACGCTCGCGTGGACGCGCGCTCACACCGAAGCCGTCCGGCGCAACGATCCGCAGCGCGCCGCCCGGAACGCCGTTCTGATCGGAGCGGGTCTGATGTTCCGAGGCGAGACCGCACCCGCGATGGGATGGTTCGCGCGCGGTGGACGCGTCCTCGAAGGCTGCGATGACTGTGCAGAACATGCGTGGCTGCTCATCTGGAACGCCTTCGCCCAGATGTGGGGTGGAGACCCCGGGAGGGCGCAGCCCGCCTTCGCCGAGAGCGTCACAGTCGGCCAGCGTTTCAACGACTCCGACCTGCTGACGATGTCGCGCCTCGGCCAGGGCATGTGTCTGGTCATGCAGGGCCAAGGTCCCGCCGGCATGGCCCTGCTGGATGAGGTCATGGTCGGGGTCACGTCTGGCGAGGTATCGCCGATGTACGCCGGAATCGCATATTGCACGGTGATCGTCGGCTGTTCGGAGCTCTTCGATCTGCGGCGGGCCAGGGAATGGACTGCCGCGCTCACTCGCTGGTGCGACTCCCAGCCCGACCTTGTCCCCTATCGGGGAAACTGCCTGGTCCATCGATGTGAGCTCATGCAGCTGGAAGGCGCATGGACCGACGCCATGGAGGCCGCCCGGCAGGCGTGCGACCTCCTGTCCGGCCCGGTCACGTGGGACACGCTCGGTTCGGCCTATTACCAGCTCGGCGAGCTGCAGCGACTACGTGGCGAGTTCACCGGGGCCGAGGAGAGCTACCGCAAGGCCAGCGGGTCCGGTCGTCGGCCCGAACCGGGCCTGGCGCTGCTCCGGCTGGCGCAAGGACGCATCGACGTCGCGACCGGCGTCCTGCGCCGCGCGCTGAACGAGACCCAGGATCCGCCCGCACGGTCTCGCCTTCTTCCCGCCTTCGTCGAGACCACGATCGCCTCAGGGGATGTGGTGTCGGCCCGCGCGGGCGCCGACGAACTCGCCCAGATCGCGGAGCTCCTGGACGCGCCCTACCTGCGCGCGGTGGGCGCCTCGGCGGCGGGAGCGGTACTGCTCGCGGAGGGCGACGCGCGATCGGCCCTGCGGACGCTCCGCGTCGCCGGATCGGCGTGGCGCGAGCTGGACGCCCCCTATGAGACCGCACGCGTCCAGGTCCTGATCGGTCTCGCGTGCGGTGCACTCGGCGATCCGGAGACGTGCGCGTTGGAGCTCGACGGCGCGCGGAACGCCTTCGAGCAGCTGGGGGCCAGGCCGGACATCGAGCGGCTCGACGTCCTCCTGAGACGGCCGTACGGTCAGGCACCCGGTGGCCTGACCGCGCGCGAGGTGCAGGTGCTGCGCCTGCTCGCTTCCGGCAGGACCAACCGCGCGATCGCGAAGGAGCTCGGCCTGTCCGAGAAGACGGTCGCCCGTCACGTCAGCAACACCTTCGCCAAGATCGGGGTGCCGTCCCGTGCGGCGGCCACCGCCTACGCGTACGAGAACCGCCTGATCTAGCGGCCCAGGTACGCAGAACTGCCCACGCCTCCCGGCACCCTCCTGGATCGTTTGACCGAAGCCGTCTGGTCCCCGTCTGCCTAGCGTTCTCCTCCTCTGGAACGTCTCAGGACAGGAGCCGGACATGACAGATCTGCAGCAGGAGACAGCGCAGCACGGCGAGCACACCGCGCCTGTTGAAGCGTGGGATGCGATCGCGGCCCTGTACGACGAGCACGTCGCACCGGGTGAGTCCGAACTGGCCACGGCCGGACTCCGTCTGGCGAGGCTTCAGGCGGGCGACACGTTCCTCGACGTCGCCGCGGGGACCGGCGGCTTGAGCCTTCCGGCCGCACGGCTCGGCGCGAAGGTACTGGCGACCGACTGGTCCCCGAAGATGATCGAGCACTTCAACGCACGCGTGACTGCCGAAGGGCTCGACGCCGAGGGCCGTGTGATGGACTGCCATGCGCTCGACGTCCCAGACGACAGCTACGACGTCACCGGCTCGCAGTTCGGCGTCATGCTCGTCCTTGATCAAGCGCAGGCGCTGCGTGAGATGGTGCGCGTGACCAAACCGGGCGGACGCGTGCTCCTCATCGCCTACGGGGACCCCGGCGAGTTCGAGGCGCTGCACTTCTTCATCAGCGCGGTGCAGGCGGTGGTCCCGGAGTTCGAGGGACCGCCTGACGAACCGATGCTCGAGTTTCAGGTCGCTGACCCCGACGTCCTGCGGCAGCGGCTGACCGACGCCGGCCTGACGGACGTCACCGTCGACACGTCCAACCAGGAGCGCGTCACCGTGCGGACCGGTCAGCAGCTGTGGGACTGGACCATCGGCAGCAACCCGATCCCCGGCATGCTCATCGCCGATCTCACCGACCAGCAACGCGAAGACATCGTCCGGGTCCTCGACGGCATGATCCGCGAGCGCTCAGGAGACGACGGCGCGCTGGTGCTGACCGCGCCGCTGAACATCGGGGTTGGTACGAAGTAGGGCGCACCCTCACCGAGGCTGGGTTGCGGTTGTCTGCCGGGTCAGACATGGGCTGGCTGTGCGCACGCGCTCGCCCCTTGATTTCTTTCATATTTGGTCATACTTGTGACCATGTCATCCATCCTTCCCTTGGCTGAAGTCAAGTCCCACCTGTCCGAGCTGGTGGGCCGCGTAGCGAGCCAGCACGAGCGAGTGACCGTCACGGTGCACGGCCGCCCGTCCGCTGTGTTGTTGGCCGTGGACGACCTGGAGGCGCTGGAGGAGACCATCGCCGTGCTGACCGACGCCGACGCGCTCCGACAGCTCGGGCAGTCCGACGCTGAGCTTGCCCGCGGTGAGGGGGAGACCGAAGAGCAGCTCGCCGAGGCGATGCGGCGCCGCGGGTCATCGGGGTGACGGCCACGCCCCGTTACCGGCTGATCATCTCCCCCACCGCGCGTCGGCAGCTGGCCGAGGTGCTCCCCGACTCCGTGGCCTTCGCGGCACACGAGTTCATCGTGGGACCGCTGCTGGACAACCCCCAGCGGGTTGGCAAACGCCTCGAGCCCCCGCTCGAGGACCGGCACAGCGCGCGACGTGGCACCTACCGAGTCCTCTACCGGATCGACGACGAGGGGCACACTGTCACCGTCGTCGCCATCTTGTCCCGAGCCGACTCCTGCCGTCGCCCCTGAGGGACCGGGGCCGGATCCCGGGAGTCGACCGCGACTCGGCGACCACGAAGCCACGGCGGCCGCGAAGACATCGGCGACGCCGCTGGCTCGCGCAGGACGTGGGCGTATACCCGCAAAGTGATGGCCGGTTCGGCGTGGCCGAGTCGTGCCGCCACGACGTGCACGGGGACGCCGGCGAGCAGCAGCGCCGTCCGCGTGCAGGTGCCGCAGAGTCGTGCAGCCGCCGGTGCACAGCGCGGGAGTCACGCGTCTCGGGTAAGGGCCGATCGCCTCGGTCGTCGCGCGAGCTCGAGGGTTTGACCACGTATACGTGGTCATTGCCGGGGCGACTGCTCCAGCAGCTCGGGTGACGGGGACGTCGCCCTGGTCCGCCCCCCCGCCCCCCCGCGTGCGCACGACGTACCCGGTCCGACGGATGAGCTGGCGTGACGTGGCACTTCCTGCAGATGAACCGGCGTGACATCGCGATGTGCCTGAGTAATGGTGTAGTAGTATGACAACATGCTGGTCCTCGACGGTGTAGAAATGGTGGATGTTCGAGAGACGGCTCGCCTGGTCGGCCGCTCGCCCGAGACGGTGCGCCGCTGGATCTGGTCCGGTCGGCTGTCGGCGCGCCGGCACGGCAACAAGCTGCTGGTCGCCCGACGGGCTGTCGCGCAGTTGGCCCGCGGCCCGGTCGCTCGCGATCTGCTGACGCTGAGGGAGTGGGCGAAGGCCGTTGAGATGCAGCGGGAGGCCGGATCCTTGGGCGAAGACTCCGCAGGCACGTCGGCTGCCGATGTGGTGCTCGACGACCGGGCTGGCCGTCAGGCGAGCTGATGCCTGTCGTCGACGCGAGCATCGTCGTCGACTGGGTGGCCCCAGGCGTCGACTCTCGCGGCCCCGCCAGCCGGCTGTTGTCGCGCCTCGCCCAGGAGGCCGCGCCTATCCTGGCTCCGCGATTGCTCCTCGAGGAGACCGCCAACGCGCTGGTCACCGGCATCCGACGGGGACGGTGGACCGGTGCACAGGCAGACACGGCCCTCGTCCTGCTCTGCCAGCTGCCGGTCCAGCTCGTCGACCAGCCGGGTGACCTCGACCGCGCGTTTGAGTTGTCCCGTCGCTATGACGAGCACCCCGTCTACGACCTCATCTACGTCGCAGTCGCCGAGCGACTCGGTGAGCAGCTGGTGACTGCGGACAATGCTCTTCGGGGTCGTCTAGCGGCGTTGCCTTTCGTTGTCGGTCCCGCGTAGCTGATGTCCGTGGTCCCCGGCATCGGCTGAATTTCAGTTGCTGATCACCGGAGTGGCGCGCCGAGCCGCACGACCTCACCGCGCTCGGCCGCCGAACCGACCTGCTCGAACGGGTGCCAGGTCATCCCGCTCGATCCACGCAGCGCAGTCACGCGTCCGTCGGTGACGGTGTACTCCAACGGCTCGCCGTACGAGCCGTAGCCGCGATCGCCACAGATCCGCAGCCGGTCCTCGGCCTCCACGACCAGGTCAACCGGTGCCTGCCAGGGGTCGTCCTCCACTGGGTTGATCAGGACCAGCCGGCCGGCCAGGTCCGCCACGTCGATCACCCCCCATACGTTGGCGAACCGGCCCGTGAACCGCGACAGGTCCTGCCCGCTGCGCGGCGCGTCGCGGTCGGCCGCGAGGTCGACCAGCCGGAACAGGGTCGAGGCGAGCGGTTCGGCCGGCCCGTCGATGGCGTTGGTCAGCACGCTGACGGCGACGCCGATTTCGGGGTCGAACAGCGTCCGGGTGATGTGCCCGGGCCAGCCTCCACCGTGACCGAGCAGCCGCCGGCTTCCGACCCGCTTCACCTCCAGGCCCAGGGTGTACTCCGCCAACGGCTCCGGGCCTGGTCCGTCGAGCCGCCACTCGGTTCGCTGCATCAGTCGCCTGGCGTCGTCGCCGAGCAGGCGGTCGTCGCCGGGCAGGTGCGCCGCGGCGTACCGCACCAGGTCCTCGGCCGTGCTGACGAAGCCGGTCGCCGCCGCCATTGCGCCAGTGGCGACGTGCTCCACCGGGACACGCTCGTCCGCGTACGCCAGGGCGCTGTGCCCGGTGGCGTACTCCCCCAGACCCGGGTCGTGGTCCGGCGCCGTGCGGGTGAGGCCCAGCCGGTCGACGACCTGCTCGCGGACGACCACGGCGTACGGCTGGCCGGTCACCGACTCGACGACCAGACCCAGCAGCGAGTAACCGATGTTGGAGTACTTGAACCGCTCGTTGGCCGGGAGGACTACGCCCTCGTCGCGGGCGACGGCCAGCAGCCCGGCGACGTCCGGAAAGGCGCGGTGCAACGCCCAGAAGTCGCCGTCGCGACCGTCGCGCACGACCCCGCCGCCGTGGCAGAGCAGTGCCCGCAGCGTGACCGCGGCCACCGGTGACCCAGCGAGGTCCGGCAGCCACTGCCCCACCGGGTCGTCGAGCCGCAGCCGGCCCGCTTCCGCGAGCTGGTGGACCACGGTGGCGGTGAAGGTCTTGGAGTGCGACGCGACGTGGAACAGGTGGCTCGGCGTCAGCG
Organism: Sporichthyaceae bacterium; assembly: GCA_013698395.1. Lineage (GTDB taxonomy): Bacteria > Actinomycetota > Actinomycetes > JACCUZ01 > JACCUZ01 > JACCUZ01. The sequence continues at coordinate 13,328 of JACCUZ010000008.1, read as the reverse complement.
TCGCACGGGTCGCCAGGTCGGCGACGCCGTACGCCCTCGACAAGGCGACTTCGCCGTCGATCAGCACCGCGGCCTGCACACCGGGCACCCTGAGGTAGCGCTGCCGAAAGACCAGCCAACTGTCGTAGTAGCCGAGAACGCCGCGGACGGTCGAGGAGTCAGAGGTCACCAGGCGACGATAGGCGTGGCGTGCCTCAGGTCTAGCGGCTGATCGACGCGGAGACGGATCTTCCTGCCTTTTGGCTACGCATTCTCCAGCCACCCGGATAGAGTGATCGCATGACAAGGCGGCGTAACCCCTTCCGGTACGGCGGACCGGTCGGCATCGACGACCTCATCGACCGCGACGAGGAGGCTGCGACGCTCCTCGCCGCGGCCGACGAGGGCAACAATGCTCGCCTTGCCGCCCCCCGCCGCTACGGCAAGACGTCCCTGCTGCGCCGAGTCCTCGGCGAGGCCGCTGCCGACCAGTGGGCCACCGTGTACGTCGACTTCTTCGGTGTCGTCACCATCGCCGACGTGACCGAACGCATCGAGCGTGCGTACGGCGCCAGCCTCACCGGCCCAACCGCCCGCTGGTTCGAAGGGCTGCGCCGCACCCTCCGGCCCAGCCTCAAAGCCGGCGCCCCCGGGGCCGCGACCGCCGAGGTGCATCTCGACCCGGTCACCGCGCCGCTGCTCGAACGGCTCGAGCTGCCGAGGAAGGTGTTCGACAAGTGGGGCACCCGCGTCCTCGTCGTCTTCGACGAGTTTCAGGAAGTCCTGACCGCCCAGGCGAACGCCGACGCCGTCATCCGATCGGTGATCCAGCACCACGGGAACGCGGCGGGCTACATCTTCGCCGGCTCCCATGTCGGCATGATGAACGAGTTGTTCACCGACCGGCGGCGGGCCTTTTACAGCCAGGCACTCCCCGTTGCCCTGCCGCCACTGCCGCCACAAGCCACCGCTGACTTTCTGGAAGACCGGTTCACCGGCACCGGCAAGAGCCTCGGGACCGCGCTCGGCACGCTGCTCGACGCGACAGCTGGCCACCCGCAGCGCACGATGCTCCTCGCGCACCATGTGTGGGACAGAACACTGGTCGGCGGTGCCGCCGACGAAGCGACGGTCTCCGCTGCCCTGACTCAGGTGCTCAGCGAGTTGGGTGACGAGTTCCGCGCGCTGTGGTCCGGCCTGCCAACTGCCCAGCGGCGGGTGCTCACCTTGGTCGGCGAAGAGACGACGAGTCCGTTCTCACGGAATGCGCCCACCGACCGGGGCCGCGGCACCCGGGACGCCCTCGACGCCCTCCTCGAACGTGCGGACATCACCAGCGACCCGACCAGCGTCTCCCGCTACCGAGTCGTGGACCCGATGCTCGCCGCGTGGCTCCGCGCTGGCCGCTCCGACCATTCGACGTTCAGCCAAAGAGGCCCTTGATGTCCTCCACCGACAACGGCGACGACATCAACGACTCGTCATCCATCACCCGTGTGAACAGCGACTGCTTGCGCGCCTTGAGCTCCATCACCTTCTCCTCGATCGTCCCGACGGCGACCAACCGGTAGACCATCACCGCCTTGTCCTGCCCGATGCGGTGCGTACGGTCCACCGCCTGCGCCTCCACGGCAGGGTTCCACCACGGGTCGAGGATGAAGCAGTAGTCGGCCTCGGTGAGGTTCAGTCCGACCCCACCTGCCTTGAGGCTGATCAGGAAGACAGGGGCGTCACCGGTCTTGAACTCATCGATGCGCACCGCCCGCTTGCGCGTGCTCCCGTCGAGATAGCAGTAGGAGATTCCCTCGGCGTCGAGCCGGTCACGGATGACCTTGAGAAACCCGGTGAACTGGCTGAAGACCAGCGCGCGGTGGCCCTCGCTGACGACCTCGCGTAACTGGTCGAGGAACGCGTCGGCCTTGCTCGACGACACGTGCGCGTACGTCGGGTCAACCAGCCCGGGGTCCAGGCTGAGCTGGCGCAGGAGGGTCAGCGACCGGAAGATCTGGAACCGGTTCTTGTCGAGGTCGTCGAGCAGCCCAAGCACCTTCTGGCGTTCTCGCTGCAGGTGGGTCTGGTAGACCTTCTGGTGCTTCGGGTTGAGCACGACGTCAAGAATCTGCTCCTGCTTGGGTGGCAGGTCGGCGACCACCTGGTCCTTGGTCCGCCGCAGCATCAAGGGCCGGACCCGTCGACGGAGCGTCGCCAGCAGCTCGGGGCTCTCGCCTCGTTCGATCGGTCGACGGTAGACGTCGGAGAACCGTTGCGGACTGGGGTACAGACCCGGGGCGACGATCGACAGCAGCGACCACAGGTCCATCAAGCTGTTCTCCAGGGGCGTGCCCGTGATGGCCAGCTTGAATGGTGCAGGCAACCTTCGCGCGCACTGGTAGCTCTTTGCCTGATGGTTCTTGACGAACTGCGCCTCGTCCAGGATCAGGCCCGCCCAGTCCAGCCCGACGTACGCCTCGAAGTCGATGCGGAAGAGCGCGTACGACGTGATCACCAGGTCCGCACCCGCCACGTCTTCCGCGAGCGGGGTGTCGCGTCGGGCGGACGTCTCGGTGACGGCACACACCTTCAGGCCGGGCGCGAACCGGCGCGCCTCGTGCACCCAGTTGCCCACCACACTGGTGGGTGCCACGACGAGGAACGGCCCTGGCAGGTCCTCCGCCTCACCGGCGTGGCAGATCATCGCGAGCGCCTGGACCGTCTTCCCGAGGCCCATGTCGTCGGCGAGGATGCCGCCGAGCCTGTGCTGCCACAGGAAGGCCAACCACTGGTAGCCGTCGAGCTGGTACGGGCGCAGGTCCGCGTCGAATCGCACCGGCACCGGCACAGGTTCGACGGCCTGCAAGTCCAAGAGACCCTGCACTGCGCTGGCCCAGCGCGCGCTCTGGGTCTCGACGACGCCGAGCTCGAGCAACTCCTCCCACAAGCCCGACTGGTACACGCTGACGCGCAGACCGTCGGACACCCGATCCTGCAGGGCCCTCGCCTCGTCGAGCAACCGGTGCAGCGCCGCCAGCTCGGGCCGGTCGAGAGAGAAGTAGGTCCCGCTGGCCAGCACCAGGTGGCTCTGACCGCCGGCCAGGGCCACAATCAGCTGGTCGAGCGGGATCTCCTCAGCGTCGACCGAGACCGCCACCCCGAGATCGAACCAGTCCGGGTCGCCAACGGCGTCCTCTGCGGACAGCCGGATCACCGGGGGCATCTCGGCCTGGCGGAAGTCAGGCACCTCGCCGACGATGGTCAGGTCGAGCCGCTCCGTGCCACTGAGGACAGGCAGCAGGTCGTGGGTGAAGGACACAGCGTCCATGCCGGTCATCCGGAGATCCGGCACGAGGAGCCTGCGGATCGAGACGTCCAGGTCGTCGACCAGCTGCTGCTCCGCCGCGCGGTCGCGCAGGACCTCCCCGCAGTGCAGACCGCCGTCGCCATGCGCGACCCGCTCGACTCGGTCCTCCACCGGGTAGGCGAAACCCCAGTCCAATGCCACCTCGTGATCCGGACGGAAGGTCACCGTGAGCGCCAGCTTCGGGGGCTGCACCTCGGGCAGCTCCACGCTGCCGTCGGCTGACATGACGGTGATCGCCTGTCGAAGCGCGGGGTAGTAGCCCTGCAGGAAGCGCGCCAGCTCGCCCTCGGGAATCTGCAGGGTGCGACCTTCCCGCAGCAACGCGGTCACCTGGTCGTCGGGTCGAGGATCCAGCGAGGCCAGCAGCAGGCCTGGTCGCGGCGCGTCCTCGTATGCCGGGGAGCCGCGGACGGCATCGACGCCCGCCGGGTCGGTTACGAAGAGGCCGTGCGCGGGCTCACCGATGAGCGTCACGCAGTCGGCATCGAGCGTTCTATCGCCGATCGTCACAACCGGCCGTAGGGTCGCGCCAGACCCGCCGGTGCGCTGAAGGTCCAGCGCGAAACCGAGTGGCCCCGTCACTGCGACCGCCCCGGCCGACGCCTTCGCCGGCACCAGGGCGACCCCGGACTCGTGCGCCCGGGCCAGCAGCTGCCACAGCTCCGGCCCCAGGTCACCCAGGTGGATGGCGACGTCGTAGCCGTATCCGGCGTACCCACGGGTGTTGGCCAGGTACGCCGCGACGAACGCACGCAGCAGATCGCGTTGGGCGGGGTCGCATCCGCGGCGGCCGACGTCGTATTGGACCTCTCGCCACGAGACGCCGGTGCGCACCCAGCCACCGCTCCGACCCCTGGTCACCGGGCGGATCCGGACCCGGCGACCGGCCCGGTAAGAGGTCGGACCGCCGTACGGAGAAACGCTTGAGCCGGAGCCGACGATCTCCAGCTGCAGGGCGATCGGTGTTTCCGTGGGCTCTCGCCCTGTCGTCCGGGAGCGGACCAGCGCGGCGAGAGGGGCCTCCCAGGATGGGAGCGCCGGGGCCGATCCCGAGGCCCCGTGCAGGTCGCGGCTCGCGACCATGACCGCCGCGACGTGCTTGCAGTTGATCGCCACCGGGCACGAGCACCGGCCGGACCATCGCGCCGATCCGGACGCGGGCGTCACGACCACCCGGTAGGGGCTGGGCCGAGTCCCGTGCACCGCCGCAGACAGCAGCCGGCCTGCGGGATCCACGGTCAGGCCGCGAACCCGACCACCACGGGCATAGGAGAGTCCGCTCGAGAACGCCCTCGGGCCGACCGTGCGCTGAATGGTCAAGTCGCTGAGGTCTCGACTCCAGTCGGCCACCATGCTCGGCACAGTAGGCGGGGGGTGGGACACACGGCGGGAGGCTCGGCGGGGCAGGGAGCTCGACATACGGACCAGCGATGCGCCACAATTGTGGCCATGAGCACCGAACCGCTGCGGTCTGTTCGTGACCACCTGAGCGACGTGGTTGACCGGGTCGAGCATCATCACGAGCGAGTCATCGTCACCCGCAACGGCCATGCTGCGGCAGTGCTGATCAGCCCGGAAGACCTGGCCCAGCTGGAAGAGACGATCGACGTGCTTTCCGATCCGGCGGCGCTGGCCGACATCCGGGAAGCGGACGCGGCCTATGCGCGCGGCGACGTCGTTCGAGGCGTTGACGCTGTACGGCGCCTGCGCGGGTGACGTCGTCCCAGCCCTACGAGCTCGTCGTGACGCCGCCGGCGGCGCGTGCCATCGCGGAGAAGCTGCCCGAGGCGGTCGGCGTCGCGGTCATCGACTTCCTCACCTCAGCGTTGGTGGAGAGTCCCCGGCGGGTGGGCAAGCCCCTTCGCAACGACCTCGCCGGGATCTGGTCGGCCCGCCGAGGGACATACCGCGTTCTGTACCGCATCAACGACGACGCGCACGAGGTGATCGCCCTGCGCGTTGAACACCGTCGCGATGCATACCGGCCCTTGTAGCCGGTTCGGCCATTCGACGCGGGGTCGGACACTGATGAGGTGACGCGGTGGGTGCTGCACGTCGACCTCGACCAGTTCCTTGCCGCGGTCGAGATGCTGCGACACCCCGAGCTGCACGGCCGGCCGGTGGTGGTCGGAGGCGACGGTGACCCGACCAAGCGCGGCGTGGTCAGCACGGCGTCGTACGAGGCTCGCGCGCTCGGTGTCCGGTCGGGTACCCCGCTGCGGACCGCCGCCCGCCGCATCCCCGACGCCGTGTTCCTGCCGGTTGACCGTGAACACTACGAGGCGGTCTCGGCCTCCGTGATGGCGGCGCTGCGCGGCGACGGAACGGTGGTCGAGGTGCTCGGCTGGGACGAGGCGTTCCTCGCGGTCGACACCGACGACCCCGAGCCGGTGGCCCGGCAGCTGCAGGACGGAGTGCGCGAGGCGACCGGGCTGGAGTGCACGGTGGGCATCGGCCGTAACCGCCTGCAGGCGAAGCTGGCCACCGGCTTCGGTAAGCCGGCCGGTGTCTTCCGGATCACCGGCGCCACCTGGTACGACGTACTCGGCGACCTCCCGACCCACGCGCTCTGGGGCATCGGAGCCAAGACCGCCCGCAAGCTTGTCGACCTGGGCATCACCACGGTGCGGCAGTTGGCTGAGACCGACGAGGCGGAGCTCGCCGCTCGATTCGGGCCCGCCACCGGGCCGTGGCTGCGGCGTCTGGCCCAGGGTCGCGACGGTGCGACGGTTGTCGCGACGCCGTACCGTCCGAGGAGCCGGGGCCGCGAGATCACTTACCAGCGCGACCTCGCCGACTGGACGGACGTACGTCGCGAGGTCGACGCTCTGGCTCGTCGCGTAGCCGGCGAGATCTCGGACGGAGGCCTCGCGGCGGTGCGCGTCGTGGTGAAGGTGCGCTACGTCCCGTTCACGACGGTGACTCACTCACGCACACTCGGGACGCCATCGGTCGACGCCGACGCGATCGCGGTGGCGGCGCTCGAGGCGCTGGACCGGTTCCCGTCCGGGCGGCCGGTACGCCTGCTCGGCGTGCGCACCGAACTCGAGAAGTGACCGGGGTTCTGTCCGACCCCCTAGGCAGAATGGGAGTCGAACAAGGGGGGTCGAGATGACGACGACAGACGCGTGGGAGCAGCAGACCGAGCGGGCCTGGGGGGCGCTCGAGAGCCGGCTGGGCACCTGGCTCGAGGAGGTCCCGCCGGACGAGACCGTGCTCCTCGAGCTGGCCTGGTCGGAAGAGGACATGGACGAGGCCGTGCCGTACGTCCAGCTCGTGGTCGAGGGGCTCAACGTGCGGTCGGAGGCCGTGAGCAATGACTACCTCGACGAGAGGTTCCGGCTCGAGGATGCTCGCGTCGAGCAGCTGATGGCGCTCGGCTGGCAAGCCGACCCGGAGGGCAGCGGCAACTTCTGGCGCGACGACGAGGTGCCCGGCGACGCCGACGCACTGGCCGGGCTGCTGGTGGCCACCCTGCGCGACGTGTACGGAGTGCCGGCGCCCTCGTTCCTGGAGGCCAGCGGGTTCGGCGAGGACGGCCCGCTCGAGGCCGACCAGCTGCCGTTCGGGCTGATGGTCGCCGAGCCGGAGACACCGTCGATCGATCTCACGGTGAGCCTGGCTCTGGACCCCGACGAGCTGCGTGACTTGGTCGCCGATGCCGTGTCGTCGGTCGTGGACGGAGAGGTCGAGTTCGACCCGGACGGCGACATCCCGGTCCCGGCCGAGGACACGGTGGTCTACGTGCGCGTCGAGGAGGACTCGCCGGCGGTGACCCTCTTCGCGGCCGTGCTGCAAGACGTCCGCTGGACCCCACGGGTGGGCCACACCCTCAACGAGGTCAACAAGTCCATCCGGTACGGGCGGGTGGTCTTCCACGACGGTCACGTGCTGCTGGAGTACCGGCTCTTCTGCCGGCCGTTCGTGCCTGAGCTGCTCAGGAACGCGCTGATTGGCTTGCTGAGTCTGGTCGACGGGCTCGGCGTGCGGATGCAGGAAAGCATCGGCGGACGCACCCTGGCAGATCACCAGGACGGTGTGGCATGACCAGCGAAGCACGTCGGCTCCGGGTGGCCGGGGCACTGATCGGGTCGGTCGTGGGCGACGCGCTCGGCGCGCCGTTCGAGTTCGGCCCGGCGGGGCGGTTCTCGCAGCGCTTTCCGACTCCGGCGTGCGGTGTCGAGACCGAGATGTGCGGCAGCGGGCTCTGGGAGCCGGGCGAATGGACCGATGACACCCAGATGGCGCTGCTGGTTGCGGAGTCGCTGCTTGCCTGCGGTGGGCTGGACGAGGCGGAGATGTTCGACCGGTTCCGCCGGTGGGCCGCTGCGGGACCGAAGGACGTCGGCGTGCAGACGTCGGCGGTGCTCGGCTCCGGTCGCCCATGGGATGTCGCCGCGCGGGAGCACTCCGCCTCCGGTGCCCGCGCGGCCGGCAACGGGTCGCTGATGCGCACGACGCCGGCTGCTATTTGGTTCGCCCGAGCCGGCACCGAGGTGACGATGGACGCCGCCCGCCGGATCTCCGCGTTGACCCACGGCGACCCGTCGGCCGGTGAGGGCTGCGCGATCTTCCACGAGCTGGTCCGGGTCGCCCTGGACGGTGGTGACCCGTTGGCGGCGGTCGAACCGGCGCTCGCGCTGGTGGCGCAGGAGCACCGGGCACGGTGGGCGACCGTCCTCGACCCCTCGTGGACCCCGGACCAGGCGACCGAGCCCAACGGCGCGGTGTGGCCCACCCTGGGCTCCGCGGTGTGGGCGCTTCGGGAGTCGTCGTCGTTCGAGGAGGCGATGCGGGAGGTGATCGACCTCGGGGGCGACACCGACACGGTCGCCGCCGTCACCGGCGGCCTGGTCGGCGCCGTCGTCGGCATCACTGGCATCCCGATGCGCTGGACATCGGTCGTGCACGGCTCACTACCGGGCTTCGAGTCGCCGGTCACACATCTCGGTGACCTGCACTGGCTCGCCGCCCGGCTCGCAGGCAGCACGAAGGGGCCGTACGAGGCCACGCCGTCGGAGCATCTCGAGCCTCGCGAGATCGCCGACGGGGTGTGGGCCGCCGACCTGGACGGCGCCCGCCACAGCGACCGCGACTTCGCGGTGATCTCCCTGTGCCGGACCGGTGGCCGCTTCGGCCACGAGGTGCAGCGCTTCGCCTACCTCACCGACGACGAGTCCAACTACGACCTCGCGCAAGTCCTCGACGACGTGCTTGGTGACATGGCCGCCTTGCGCGCCGACAACAACCGGGTGCTGGTGCACTGCTTCGGTGGTGCCTCTCGGACGGGTCTGGTGCTGCGGGCCTGGCTGATGCGCGACGAGGGGATGACGGCCGAGGAAGCGACGGCGTACGTCACCGACCGCTGGCCGTACCTGGGTCGGTGGAACCGCTCCTTCGACGAGCATCTTCTGCAGCCTGGCGGGAGCAGGCACGGCTTGCGCCACCGGTAACGTAGGCGCTGGGCGGGCTAGTAGTGGTAGCGCGCCTGCAGGATGACGACGTCATCACCGTCGACGAGGTACACGAGCCGATGTTCCTCGCTGATGCGCCGGGACCACGCGCCAGCAAGCACGTGCTTCAGCTGTTCCGGCTTGCCGATCCCGTCGAAGGGGTCCCTTAGGACGTCGTCGATAAGGCGGTTGATCCGCTTGAGGGTCGTCCGGTCCGAAGACAGCCAGTGCGTGTAGTCCTCCCAGCCGTGTGAGGTGAACACCGGCCTCATTGAACGAGGTCGTGCCGTTCCCGCACTCCGGTTGCGGCCTGTTCCAGGCTCTCGAGCAGCCTGCGCGCGTTGGCTGGGACCCGCAGCAGGTGCGCGGTCTCCTGCAGTGCGTCATAGTCCGCGCGAGACATCAAGACGGCGTCACCACGGCGCGAAGTGATCTCCACTGGTGTCCGGTCGTCATTGACCTGTTCGATGAGTGGGAAGAGATTCTTCCGGGCCTCGCTCGCGGTCACTGCCATCTGCCCCCTCCATACCGGTACGAGAAATGGTACCACTCGTCCTGGGAACATTACGAGCCGTGGGCATCCAACCAGGCTTGGTGTATCTCGGGGCGCAACCGTCCGCGGTCGGACACGTCGAGCCCTTGAGCGACTGCCCATGCTCTTAGTTCGGCGGTGGACGGGGCCGGTTGGAGCGGGCCGCTCTCGGTGTCCAAGAGACCACCACCGATCCGAGCAAGCGCGGGACCCTCATCGGAGGCCCACGCATGCGCGGCCGCGAGGTAGCGGTAGGTCCACTCCTCGGCCAGCTTGCGTGTCTCGCAGAACACGATCGCGATCGTCGGCCAGCGGACCTGAAGCTCGGCCAAGCCGTCGGCCACCTGGGCGGGGCGGACCCAGGTCAAGGCGAACACCTGGGAGAACCGGTCCTCCACGACAACCGCGGCGCGCGGCAGCGCGGCGAGCTCCCCGAGGGCGAAGCGCAGGCGACCGCTGGTCAGGCTGGACACGAGGTCAGGCAGCGACTTGCGCTCCACGGCCGCGACCAGCCTTCCGTCAAGGCTGACGGCATAGTCCCCGCAGGCCAGGCCGCGTCGGACTGTACGTACGCGTTGGTCGGCGAATCGGTACGGATAGCGCTCGTGGGCGTCGACCACGATCTCGAGCTCATCGATTCCCGCAGCGCGCGCGGTCGGCATCCGGACATCGGGCCGGGCCTGCTTGCGGGTGCGTGGCGACTGCCAGAACACCATCTCGCGGCCACGGGCCCTGGTGAACACGATCTGCGAGCGGTTCTCGCGGCTTCGCTCGGCCACCACGTCGATCGCGGCCCCACGACGGTTACAGGCCCGCAGCGGCACCCGCTCGACCAACTCGGGCACCACGGGCCAGTCCGAGGCGGGCACTGGGTGGCAGTACAGCGCGGCTGTGCGCGGCCACGTGTCCTTCGTCCGGAACACCAGACCCCCACCGACCGGCAACCACAACAGATAGGGCAGCTTGCTGTCGGGGTCGGGGTTGCGGGCGATCAGCATCTCCACCCTGCCAAGTCTGCCTGCCGACCCGTCGCATGAGTACGTCTGCCGGCTGCCGGACCGTTCCAGGTCTGGCGGAGGATTAGCCGCTGACGACCTCCTGGGCTCTGTCGAACATGCGGGCCGCCCATTCCACAGCCTTCGCGGCATCGCTCGCTATCACCGACCCCTGTTGATATTGCGCTCTCGGCTTGAGCCTGAGCAGCCTTGCAAACGTCGGCTCCAGTGCTCGGCCGGCGGGACCGGCTGCGCGGAGTTCAGCGCGGGCCTCATCGTGACTGTCCGCCTTGTTGGTGCGTCCGGTCAGCTTCAGACAGATGGCGCCTTGGCATCCAGCGCAGTCACGCGCCCGCCTCGGCGCGCACCTCGCGCAGCACAGCGCGGGGGCTGGCGCCAGCGAGTGTCTCGCAGATGGCTCGAGGACCGGCTGGCGAGCCAGCTCGCGAGCCGGCTCAGCCCGCCGGTCCTGCCATGAACTCGCACCGGACTCCCGGTGCGCGGCTCAGCCGCAGATCCAGCGTGGCCAACGGCGCGTCCAACGACTCAGCCAGCGCGATGTACCACGCGTCGTACGCCGTCACGTTCGCTCCCAGTTCCCACACGCGGGAAGCAAACGGCGAGTAAGGGAAGAGGGCAACTCGGAAGGAGAGCAGGTCGTTGTGAGCCAACGCCGCGGTATCGGCGGAGACGTCACCGCTCAGCGCCGCGCGCCGCAGAATGTTCGCCGCCTCGACGAGCATGAGGTGCGGGGCAGCCGCTAGCCCCGATGACAAAGCCGACTCGGCCCAGCGTCCGACCGGGCCGCCGTCGACCAGGGCAGCCACCACAACCGAGGCGTCGACCACCAGCCTCATCGACGGTCGGCGTCCCGGTGCCTGAGGATGTGCTCGGGGGACAAGGAGCTTCCGGTCGCCGCTTTGCGGGCGCGGATCTTGGCGAGGAACACTTCGGGGTCCGGCATCTGCGCCATTTCGACCAGCCGTCCGCGCAAGTACTCCTGCAGCGACCGCCCGGTCGAGGCTGCCCGAGCCGCGAGCTCGGCGATGGTCTCGTCAGGGACATTCCGGACCGTAATCGATTTAGGCACACATGCATTCTGCTGCTACAGATGTGGAAGCGCAAGCGGCGTTAGTCACGGTTGAGGCCGTGATGCACGCCCCGGATCCCCGGACGTCGAGCCCGCAAGTGGTCGGTCGGGGCGGCTCAGCGGGTGACGCCGCGGGCGGTCGAGGCGAGCTTCTTGGTCCCGACTCGCTTGATGACGACCGCGTACGCGTGGTTGCGGGCCAGTTCGCGCCGCTCCACCTTCAGCGTCACCTCGCTCGACCGCACCGGCAGGCCCTTGGCGATCGGCGGGCGGGCCGGGAGGTACCTCGTACGGCTCTTGAGGCCGAGGTCGTAGACCGACGCCACGCAGCGGCGGGTCCCCGAGCATCGGGTCTCGCTCAGCTTCACCTTCGTGCGGGTCGCACCGACCGAGGCGCTGGTCGTGGCGCGGGGGATGCGGCTCTTGACCCGATAGCTGGGCACGCTGAAGGTGATGTCTCGGACCGTGACGAGCAGGCCGTCGGTCCCGTGTTCGGCGGCATTCCACTCGGTGTACGTCGGCGCCGCGTTGCTGCCCGGGTCGCCGGTACGGGTCGCGGTGAAGGCACGGGCAGCATCCGCTGCCGGGATGCCGTACAGCTGCAGCAGCGCGGTCGAGGGCAGCAGAGCCTCCACGACACCGAGCTGCTGAGAACCGTCGGAGCGCAGGTGGGTCGAGGCAACCTGCACGTCGAGGGTGGGCGCGCTCGACGTGCCACCCGGCTCCAGGAAACCGGCGAACGCATTCTGGGTGGCGAAGACCGCACCGGTCAGCGCCGCGTCCAACGTGTCGTCGAGGCTGAGCAGCAGCGTGGCGGTGCGCACCTCCGAGTCGGCCCGCTCGATGTCGCAGTCACGAACTGGCGTGGCGGTGCAGCCGTTCCCTTCGGGGAACGAGCTGACCAGCGGCGCAGTCGCAGGACGGAACCTGATCCGCACCGTCGCGTCGTCCTGCCCGAGCCGGTCGGTCCGCCAGGAGACGAGGTCGCCGTTGGCCCAGCTCCAGCGCAGGCTCCGGCCCAGCGTGTTCAGGGCGAGCGTCATGTCGATCACAGTGTTGGCGTCGACCCGCGGTGCGGCGTCAGAAGCGTCGGCGGAGAAGTCCCAGATGTTGGTGTTCTCGTGAGCGCGGACCAGTGTGACCGCGACCCGGTTCGGTGTGCTGTAGCAGCGGCCCGCTTGCTCTGGTTCGCCTGCCTTGCACAGGTTGATCGGCGCCACGACGGCCGTGAGGCCACCATCGGAAGCAGCAGGCGGCGTGACGCCAGCGTCGGAGAACACCGGGGTCGTGACGCCGTCATTGACCACTGACAACGAGCGGACGTAGGGCCGCGATGAGACGCCCCCGACCATGTCGGTCCAGAGCCCGCCCGTGCTGGAGTTCTCCTGGCCCCCGTTGCCGTCATAGAACGCCTGCGTCGGCATGCCCAGGCCGGAGTGCGCAGCGGTGGCGGTGCCGGCTGGTTGGGCTGCCAGGCCTCCGACCAGGGCCAGTGATGCAACGACGGCGAGCGTGCGGCGACGGGTCATGCCAGAAGATCGACTGTGGCACCGCTCGACTTGAGCCTCCGGAGAGTCCGATTTGTCCGGGCGCGCCACGGTTGCGCTCCGTGAGGTCATCGTTGCCCAGGTGGGCTGTTGCGCGGGCAGCCGAGAGGCGCAGACTGGACCCCAAGGTCCGACACCAGGTGGGAGTGCGCATGTCCGGTTCCTCGTCGACGCCAGAGCTGCTGCCGATCCTGTCCCGTGGCAAGCACCGCAGCAGCCGTAAGGGCGCCTGCTTCATGGAGATGGCCTCGGTCTTGGCAGGTGAGCGCTGGAGCGACCATCCGCGATGCACCCATCCGCTGCTCGCGGAGCTGGCCCGGCTGGTCAACGACAGCACCTCCGATGCCCAGCGACACCGGCTCGCCGTGCTGATC
>JACCUZ010000464.1 GCA_013698395.1 Sporichthyaceae bacterium | reverse complement strand
GGTGCAGGAGTCCGTGACCGGTCGGGGAGTGAGCCACGACGACCATTCCGAGGTCGGTCACGGTAGGCAGCAGCTGCTGCTCGATGCCGCGCTGTGCCAGCGACCACTGCTCCTGCACCGCCGCGACCGGGTAGACGGCGTGTGCAGCGCGGAGATCCTCCGGCGTCACGTTGGACAGGCCGAGGGCGCGCACCTTTCCCTGACCGACCAGCTCGGCCACGGCGCCGACGGTGTCCTCGATCGGAGTCGTCTCGCTGCGATGGTGCAGGTAGTACAAGTCGATCACCTCGACACCGAGCCGTCGCATGCTCGCCTCGCACGCCTGCCGCACGTATGACGGATCGGCTCGTACGTCGAAGCCGCCGGCGACCTCGTCTTGCCACACCAACCCGAACTTGGTGGCCAGCAGCACCTCGTCACGTCGCCCTCGGATTGCCCGCCCGACCAACTCCTCATTCTGGTAAGCATCTGCGGTGTCCACCATCGTGACGCCCGCGTCGAGGGCGGCGTGAATCACCGCCACCGGGTCGCGATCGATGCTTCCGCCGGCCCCGTCGCGCAACCTCATCGCGCCAAACCCCTGGCGCCCGAAAGCATCCCTGCTCACCGATGGACCGGTTCCCGGCTCGACAGTTGGCATGACCCACACGCTAGAACCTCAACCCGCTGTTGATGTCTAACGACGAGTGCGCTCGGGCTGCGCGCGGCGCGCAGGCGCGACCGAACCCCACTCATGCGGACGAGCTCCACTAATCGGCGCAGTCTCCGGCGGGAGTCCGGGCGCTCCAAAGCGCCCGATGGGGACCCGGCACGACGATGACCAGCGCGGCGACGCCGACGAACGCCGGGAGATCTCTCTGGTCGAGTCGGGCCTCATGCGAGGAGCTTGTCGAGGAGGGTGGCGAGCTGTCGACGTTCGGTGGGGTTCAGCTTCGCAGTGACGGTCGACCCGCGTGCCACCCGGCTGGCCAGGCCGGTCCGCAGCAGGGTGCCGCGGCCGGTCAGCTGCAGGAACTTCACCCGGCGGTCTGCTCCGGTGACGCGTTCGACCAGCCCGGCGTCGGTCAGCCGGTCGGCGAGACCGGTGATGTTGGAGGCGTCGCAGGCCAGGTGCTCGGCCAGCCCGCTCATGGTCGAGGGTTGCTCCAGCCACAGCACGGCTCGGGCTTGGACCGGCGTCAAGCCGGACTCGGCTGCCAGCCCGGCGAAGTCCGTACGTGCCCGCTCGGCCACGCGGAGGAGCTGGCGGCTGAGGTCTCGCGCTTCGGAGAGTGACGAGGTCGAAGACACACCACCAAGATACTTCATCTTATCAACCCTTGACAGTACCAAGGATCTGTGGATGACTGGCCCTCGTTACTTGAATACGTCAATCATCGAGGACGGCAACCATGACTCCCACTCCCGCGCTCGACCGCACCATGGAGACCACCTCAGCCCGGACTGCCGGTCGCGCCTGGCGGACCGGACTGGTCGCCGGCGGGATCGCCTTGGTTGCGAACCTGGCGGTGCTGGCCGCCGCCGGTCTCGCTGGCACCGACCTGACCGTCAAGCCGCCTGGCCAGAATACGATGACCATCGGCGTTGCGATGGTGACCGCGACGACCGTGGTTCCCGTGCTGCTGGGCACCGCACTGCTGGTGGCGCTGCGTGGGCGCGGGGCCAAGGCGTGGCGGACCTTAGCGCTACTGGGCCTGATCGTCGGGGTGGTCACCGCACCGGCGCCCTCCACGGTCGAGGCCGAAGGAGCTACCCGCCTAGCGCTCGCGAGCATGCACGTGATCACCGGTCTGGTCTGGTTCGCGGTGGTGCGCCGGGTGACCGGCTCCCAGGAGGGCTGAGCCGTGCGGTTGTCGCTCTCCGCGGTCGAGCGGGCCTGGCTGGCCGACCCACCACGGTCGCTTGCCCGGATCGCCACGGTCGACGCCCACGGGATGCCGCACGTCGTGCCGGGCGGCTGGTCCTACGATGCGGCGTCCGTGGAGCTGGTGCTGGGAGGCCGCGACGTGTTGCGAACCCGCCGAGCCCGACACGTGCGAGAGACCGGCGTCGCCGCGGTCATCATCGACGGCATGGCTCCCGGTCCCGGATGGTCGCCCTGGGCCTTCCAGGCCCGAGGCCGAGCCCGGTTAGACGAGTCGGCGGGGGCGATCCGAGTCTCCTGCGACCAGGTGACCTCCTGGGGCCTGGACGCCCACGTCGCAACCACGATGACCGAGCCCAACTCGAACCCGAACTGATCCCCCCGTGTGCGAGCACGATCGCGCGGAGCTGGTTCTCGACGTCGCGCTGGTCCCCGATCAGCGTCTCCCCGGTCCCGAGCCCACACCCGCAGTTCAGCCAGCACGGGGGACGGCACCGCGAGTGAGCCACATGCCCCCGGCTCCCGATCGCGCCGGCCGGCCCCGGAC
>JACCUZ010000047.1 GCA_013698395.1 Sporichthyaceae bacterium | reverse complement strand
CGAGGGCATCACCGGGCTGACCACGTTGCACGCGTTGATCGCCGAGCACCTGCCCGAGGAGTGGGCCGAGCTCGAGGACGCGGAGGCGCAGGCCCGGGTGAAGGTGGGCATCGAGACTGACCGCGGGGCCGTGGGTCGCCGCGTTGGTGTCAGCGGGTTATGAGGTGTTCGCGATCAACCCGATGTCGGTGGCCCGCTACCGGGAACGGCACTCCACCTCCGGAGCGAAGTCTGACACCGCTGATGCGCATCTGTTGGCCGAGATCGTCCGGCTGGACCGGGCGCACCACCGTGCCGTGGCCGGGGACTCCCAGGAGGCCGAGGCGCTCAAGCTGGTGGCCCGCACCCACCAGAGCCTGATCTGGGACCGCACCCGGCAGGTGCTGCGGCTGCGCTCCGCCCTGCGCGACTTCTTCCCCGCCGCCCTGCAAGCATTTCCCGACCTCGACGCCCCCGACGCGCTCGAGCTGCTGGCCAAGGCGCCCGACCCCGAGCGCGCCGCCCGACTGACCCGCGCCCAGATCACCGCGGCGCTGCGGCGTGCGAACCGGCGATACGTCGACACGAAGACCGCGCAGCTGCAGGGCATCCTTCGCGCCGACCAGCTGACCCGGTCACCCGTTGTGCAGTCCGCCTACGCCGCGATAGTGACCGGGCAAGTTGCGCTCCTGCAGACGCTGAACACCCAGATCGACCAGCTGGGTGCGGTGGTGGCCGACCATTTTGGCCGGCACCCGGACGCTGAGATCTACGCCAGCCAACCCGGCCTCGGCGTGATCCTGGGCGCCCGGGTCCTCGGCGAGTTCGGCGACGACCCCCACCGCTACGCCGACGCCAAAGCCCGCAAGAATTGCGCCGGCACCTCACCCATCACCCGCGCCTCCGGCACCAAGAAGGTCGTCCTGGCCCGCTACGCCCGCAACAGGCGACTCGGTGACGCCCTGCAGCAATGGGCCCAGTGCTCCCTACGCGGCTCACCCGGAGCACGGGCCTACTACGACGCCATGCGCTCCCGGAAGATCGGACACCAAGCCGCGCTGCGCCAACTCGCCAACCGCCTCGTCGGCATCCTGCACGGCTGCCTGAAGACGCGCACCGCCTACGACGAAACCGTCGCCTGGGCACACCAAAATCGCGCGGCCTCTTGACAACGGAAAACCTGGGATGTCTGCCGCCGACGGTGAGTTCATCTGCGGGACTTGTGTGTCTGGCCATAGCGCTGGCGGGCTGCCTCTCCCGACGTGCCGATCAGAGAGCCGATCAAGGCCCACGACATGCCGGCCTGGCGGGCTTGGCCGACGGCGTCGCGGATCGCCCGTTCCGCATCCGAACGCGCCGTGACGGCCTGACGTAGCGCACGCGCCGCGTCAGGGTCGCGCTCGTCCCCGGCCTCGGGCTCGTAGTCCTCGAAACGCTTCGCCAGTGCGTCGGCGTGCTTGAGGATGTCTTCAACACTTCGCGGCATGGTCATCACCTCAGGAACTTTTCTCGTGCCCGCATCGCATGGACGATCACCGGCGCTGTGCCGCTCTGGACCACTCCCACCTCGAACACGATCGCGGTCCGGCTGGCACCGATGATCATCGTGAATCCTTCATCGAGCTCGAAGAGCCGAATCGGGTCGCGGTAGGCATGAAGCATGTCCTCATCGGTCACGCCGTGTTTGCGGGCACTGTCCGCGATGATCGGCTCAGGTCCCACCGCCCCAAGTTATCTTGCTGTTCTTCGTGGCGCAAGTTATCTTGCAGGTCGAGCTTCTTGACGGCCCCCATCCGAACTACCGGATATGCCGCTGTCGGCAACACCCCACGTCGACCGCATAACCCCGGTCGGGCTGGGTCAACCCGGGAGGCTGGTCCGCGAGGATGGGTGACGTGAAGCGCTCGACGGCGATCGGGCACCTCGTGGAGACCGGCGAGGTGTCCTCCGAGCAGCTCGGCCACTCGACCACCCAGATCACCCGTGACATCTACGTCAGCGTCATGCCGCAGGTCGTGCACGCCTCGGCCGAAGCCGCCGCCGCGCTGGTCCCGAGGGCTCCCATGACGCTTCCGGAGCCAGGTGCGCACATCTCTGTGCCCACCGTGTGCCCACCTGAGGACATGTCGGACATCCGAAGCGATCTTCAGTCGGGAGAGACCGCAGGTCAGACCGTGTGGGGCGGGCGGGACTCGAACCCGCGACCCAGGGATTATGAGTCCCCTGCTCTAACCAGCTGAGCTACCGCCCCGGGTGTCCCACCGAACGCTCCCGCGTCTGGACTCGAACCAGAAACCTGCCGGTTAACAGCCGGCCGCTCTGCCAATTGAGCTACGCGGGAAGGGCCGGGTCGTTCAGTCCGGCCAGCGGCCCACATTATCCCAAGGTGTCGGGCCCGCCCGCCGGGGTAAGTGCCCCCTGCTCGCCAGCAGAGCGCCGCCTCGACCCCACGAGCCACCCCCGGAG
>JACCUZ010000045.1 GCA_013698395.1 Sporichthyaceae bacterium | reverse complement strand
GGTGCACGCCGTCCGGCCGACCGTCGACGCGGTGCGCGTGGTCGCGGCCCTCGCGTCGGCCCGATGACCGGCGGACCGGCGGCTGCTGCCGACGCCGACGCCGACGCCGTACGGGCCGCCAACACCTCGCTCTACGACGCCTTCGAGACCGGTGACATCGACCTGATGAGCGCAGTGTGGCTCGACGACGCGTCCGCCGGTGACGTCACGTGCGTCCACCCGGGCTGGGCACCGGTCCACGGTCGGGGCTCGGTGCTGCGCTCCTGGTCGATGATCATGGCCAACACCTCGTACATCCAGTTCGTGCTCACCGACGTGGACGTCCGTATCTGCGGGGACGTAGCCGTCGTGACCTGCGGCGAGAACATGCTGACCGGCCTGCCGGAGACCGACGGCGAGCCTTCCCCCGGCCTCGCCGGTGGCCGCGCCGTCGCGACAAACGTCTTCCGTCGTACGTCGAGAGGCTGGCGGCTCTGGGTCCACCACGCATCACCGGTGCTCGCGGGCCAGGAGCCGACGTGATGCGACCATGAGCCTCGACCGGATCGAGCTACGCGGGCTGCGCGGGCACGGCCGCCACGGCGCCTATCCGCACGAGCGGGAGGTCGCGCAACCCTTCGTCGTCGACGTCACGCTCAGCCTTGACCTCGCGCCGGCCGCTCGCAGCGACGACGTGACCGACACCGTGCACTACGGCGAGCTTGCCACGCGTGTCGTCGCAGTGGTCGAGGGTGAGCCGGTGGCGCTGATCGAGACCCTCGCGGCGAGGATCGCCGACGTCTGCCTCACCGATCCGCGGGTCGAGCAGGCCGAGGTGACCGTCCACAAGCCGGAGGCCCCGGTCGGCGTGCCGTTCCAGGACGTCGCCGTGACGATAGTTCGGTCCCGGTGACTGCGGACGGACGCCGGGCGGTGCTCGCCCTCGGAAGCAACCAAGGCGATCGGCTGGAGACGCTGCGCGGAGCCGTCACGGCCCTCGCCGACGTCCAGGGTCTGCGGGTACTGGCCGTGTCGCCGGTCTACGAGACCGATCCGGTCGGTGGCCCCGAGCAGCCTGACTACCTCAATGCCGTCGTGCTCGTCGAGACTTCGCTGACGCCGCGCGCCCTGCTCGAGCGCGCGCGTGCTGCGGAGGACGCCTCCGGGCGGGTCCGGGACGTGCGATGGGGACCGCGCACCCTCGATGTGGACATCATCGCCGTGGGCGACCTCGTGGTCTCCGAGCCGGACCTGCAGGTCCCGCATCCGAGGGCGAGCAGTCGGGCGTTCGTGCTGGTGCCGTGGCGCGACGTCGACCCCTCCGCTGCGTTGCCCGGGGCAGGACAAGTAACGACGCTGCTCGCCTCGATCGACGTGTCCGGCGTGCGCGCCCGGCCCGACCTCTCCCTGATGGTGCCTCGATGAGGCCGACCCGGACGGGCACCCTGGTGGCGCTGCTGCTCGGGGTGGCCGCCGTCGCCTGGGGCGTGCTGCGGGTCGCTGAGACTCGCGGTGCGACGCTGCCCACGCTGGGCTGGACGGCGCCGGCCGGAGTCGGGCTGCTCTCCGTCGTCGTGGCAGTGACGGCGCTGGCGCTGCGCAGCCGGCTGGGCAGCGGCCGCCCGCCCAACCCACTCGGCACCGCGCGGATGGCGGTGCTCGGCAAGGCCAGTGCGCACGTCGGCCCGATCGTGGGCGGGCTCTACCTCGGCTACCTGGTACTGCTCGCCGCGCGGCTGGACGTCAGCGACCGCCGTGACCGCGCCCTGGTGAGTGCGCTCGCCCTTGTCGCCGCCGTACTGCTCTCCGGGGCCGGCTTGCTGCTGGAGCGCACCTGTCGCGTCAAGGGCGCGGACGACGACGACGAGCCACCGGAGTTGCCGGCGGTCTGATCAGCCGGCGTCGGCTGTCTACGCCGAGGAGACGGTGTCGAGCTCGACCGCCTCGGGGTCGACGCCCTGCAGGTCGGACTCGACCGAGCGCCTCAGCGCCTCGTGCAGCGTCGTGGGGGTGAGCACCCCGAGGTAGCGCTCGCCGTCGAGCACCGCGACCCATCCGGCGTCGTGCTGCAACATCTCGGAGAACGCGCCCTTGAGGGAGGTGCCCACCGGCACCCACGCCTCCATCCGGCGGGCGCGGGCGGCGACGGTGTCGGCACCTGTGTCGTCTGCTGCAATCCAACCGCTGAGGCGCTCGTCCTCGTCCAGGACCACGGCCCAGGGCGCGCCGATCGAACGCAACTCGGAAGTCGCGGCAGTGAGCCGGTCAGCGCGGTGCACAACCGGGGGATGCTCGAGGTCCGCCACGTCGATGCTGGTGACCGACAACCGCTTGAGTCCCCGGTCGGCGCCGACGAACTGCTTGACGAAGTCGGTGGCGGGTGCGCCGAGGATCCGCGGTGGCGCGTCGTACTGCTGGAGGTGCCCGCCCTCGGCGAAGACCGCGATGCGGTCACCCATCCGTACGGCCTCGTCCAAGTCGTGGGTGACGAACAGCACGGTCTTGCGGACCTCCCGTTGCAGCCGCACGAACTCCGCCTGCAGCCGGTCGCGCACGATCGGGTCGACGGCTCCGAACGGCTCGTCCATCAACAGCACCGGCGGGTCCGCCGCCAGGGCGCGTGCGACGCCGACCCGCTGGCGCTGGCCGCCGGAGAGCTGGTGCGGATAGCGCTTGGCGAACCGGGCCGGGTCGAGCCCGACGAGCTCGAGCAGCTCGTCGACGCGCGCTGACACCTTGCCGCGGTCCCACCCGAGCAGCCGCGGCACGGTCGCGACATTGGTGGCGACCGTCTGGTGCGGGAAGAGCCCGGTCTGCTGAATGACGTATCCCATGCGGCGCCGCAGCTTCACCGGGTCGCCATGGGTGACGTCCTCACCCTGCAGCAGGATGCGGCCGCTCGTCGGCTCGATCAGCCGGTTCACCATCTTCAGCGTCGTGGACTTGCCGCACCCGGACGGGCCGACGAGCACGACGGTCTCGCCCGCGGGGACATCGAGCTCGAGCTCGTGCACTGCGACGGTGCCGTCGTCGTAGCGCTTGCCGACGCCGTCGAGCCGGATCATCGGTTCGGAGGTAGCGTCCACTCGTGGCCCTCTCGTCCGGTTCGGCGGTCGCGCACGCCGGCGCCAGCGTATTCGCCGTGGACGAGCCGGCGAACCCGTGGTTCACCTGGGCCTACGTACGCGACAACTCCGGCGACCTGCAGCGGGCGCTGGAGGAACACGTCGTGCTGACCGTTCAGGCCGTCGCACTGGGCCTGCTCATCGCGTTCCCGCTCGCCCTGCTCGCTCACCGCTACCGCCGGCTCGCAGCGCCCGTTCTCGGGATCACCGGTGTCCTCTACACGATCCCCTCACTGGCGCTGTTCGCCTTCATCACGCCCATCTCCTTCTTCGGGCTACGGCAACGAACGGTGCTCGTCGGGTTGGTGATCTACGCCCTTCTCATCCTGGTGCGCAACATCCTGGCCGGGTTGGAGGGCGTGCCCGCCGACGTCCGCGAGGCGGCGCAGGGGATGGGATATGGGCGGGCCCGGATGTTGTGGAACGTGGAGCTGCCGGTGGCCGCGCCCGCCATCATGGCCGGCATCCGGGTGGCCACCGTGTCGACCGTCGCGCTGGTCACCGTCGGCGTCATCGTCGGTTACGGCGGGTTGGGCGGGCTGATCCTGCGCGGCTTCCAAAACAACTTCTACCGGGCCGAGATCGTCACCGCATCCCTGCTGACAGTCGCCCTTGGGCTGACGTTCGACCTGCTCCTCGCCGGGGCGACCCGGCTGGTCACGCCCTGGGCGAGGGGACGCTGATGGGACTGCTCGGTGACGCGTTCGTCTGGCTCAACGACCCGCTGAACTGGCAGGGGCGGGGCGGGGTCCCCTTTCTGACGTACGAGCATCTGTACATCTCGTTCCTCGCGGTGGCGCTGGCGGCGCTGGTGGCCATGCCGACGGCACTGCTCCTGGGGCACACGGGTCGGGGCGGCGGGCTGACCGTGGCAGTCACCAACGTCTCGCGGGCGATCCCGACGCTTGCGCTGCTCACGGTGTTCGCGGCCACCTCCATCGGGTTCGGCAACCGGGCGACGATCCTGGCGCTGGCCGTCTTCGCGGTGCCGCCGTTGCTCACCAACACCTACGTCGGGATCCGGGGGGTCGACCCCGACATCGTGGAGGCGGCGCGCGGGATGGGGCTCTCCGAGCGCTCCATCCTGCTGCGGGTCGAGCTGCCCCTGTCCGTGCCGCTGATCGCCGCCGGTGTCCGTACGGCGGCCGTGCAGGTGGTCGCGACGGCGACCCTCGCTGCGCTGGTCGGTGGAGGCGGGCTCGGCACGATCATCAACGAGGGTTTCGGCCAGCAGGACCGCCCGCAGATCCTCGCCGGTGGGCTGCTGGTGGCGTTCCTGGCGCTGCTGACCGAAGGCGCCCTGGCCCTCGTGCAGCGACAGGTCACGCCTGGGCGGGAGCGGCGGCGGTTGTTACCGGCGGCTAGGCGGAGCAGCGATGCAGTGGGCGCAGGAGCGGTGGAGGCGACGTGGGCCGACGAGGAGGACGACCGGCAGACCGTAGCCGTTCCGTAACCTCTCCCAGGTTGCGCATGTCAGACCCCCGAGGTTGGGTTGGTGCTGCGGGCCCCTCATGGTCCGTGCGGGTTATGGACGACCCGCCAGACACGCGCCGGGGCAAGGGCTGCCGCGGCGGGACACAGAAGGCGGGCACCATGAGCACGCGCATGCTCGGAACTCTCAGCCTCGCCGGGCTGCTGCTGGTCACCCCGGCGCTGGCGGCCTGCGGTGAGAGCGGCTCGTCGGGCACCAAAGCGAAGCCCTCGGCCACCGCGGGGTCGGGCGGGGATGAGAAGGCCGCGTGCGAAGCCGTGCCCGGCGAGGAGCTCGTGGTCCTCGAGGACGACAAGCAGTTGCAGACCGTCGACAACGTCATCCCCGCAATCAACGCGGAGGCGTCCTCGGACGAGTTGGTCGCTGCCCTCGACGCCGTGTCTACCGCGCTGACCACCGAGCAGCTGATCGGCCTGAACAAGCAGACCGACCTCGAGCGCAAGACCTCGCCGAACGTGGCCAAGGAGTTCGCGGAGGCCGAGGGCATCACCGAGGGCTTGTCCGGAGGGTCGGGCAAGATCGTGATCGGCGCATTCAACTTCTCGGAGAGTCAGACGCTGGCCAACCTCTACGCCGAGGCTGCCAAGGCTGCCGGGTTCGACGCCAGCGTCAAGACGGTCGGCAACCGCGAGGTGGTGGAGCCCGCGCTGGAGAAGGGCCAGCTCGACGTGGTGCCGGAGTACGTCGGGACGTTGACGGAGTTCATCAACAAGGCCGAGAACGGTGCCGAAGCCGAGCCGGTCGCGAGCAGTGACCTCGACGCGACGGTCGAAGGGCTGATGCAGCTCGGGGAGCAGGTCGGGCTGGTCTTCGGTCAGCCCTCGGAGGCGGCCGACCAGAACGCGTTCGCCGTGACGAAGGCTTTCGCTGACCAGTACGGCGTCGCAACCCTCTCGGAGCTGGCCGAGGCATGTGGCAGCGGCCTGGTTCTCGGCGGTCCGCCGGAGTGCCCGGAGCGGCCGTTCTGTCAGCCGGGGCTGGAGGAGACGTACGGCCTGACGTTTGACAGCTTCTCTTCGCTGGACGCGGGCGGACCGCTGTCGAAGACCGCGCTCCAGCAGGGCGAGGTCACCCTGGCGCTGGTGTTCTCCTCCGACGCGGCGCTGAGCGGCTGAACCC
>JACCUZ010000352.1 GCA_013698395.1 Sporichthyaceae bacterium | reverse complement strand
GGGTAACCGTGGCGGAGACCCGCAGGCGCGGCGAGGAGTACCTGCTGGAGCGGCAGCTGTTCAGACGCAAGAGCACCGGCGAGGTGCCGGCCGAGCGCTGGCTGCAGTTCTCGTGGCCGCCGCGTTGGCACTACGACGTCCTGCGCGCCCTGGACCACTTCCGCCATACCGGCGCCGCCCCTGACGGGCGCATCGCCGAGGCCGTGCAGCTGGTCCGCGACAAGCGGCAGCCAGACGGCACCTGGCTGCTCGAGAACACCCACCCGGGCGAGACCCAGTTCGAGTTCGAGGACGGCGACGGGCGCCCTAGCCGATGGAACACGCTGCGGGCACTGCGCGTCCTCGACTGGTACGACCGCCAGAGTTGAACCGGTCACCGTTCGGCACGACGCGTGGCGTCGTCATAGGGTGCGCTGTTGAGCGGCTATGACGCACCTCAGGAGACGCCCGGCTCGCGGCATGAGTAGCCCTGTGTCAACCTCAGGCGGCTTGTTGGGTGCTGAGCAGTGCTTGGAGCGCTCCGTGCTGGTCGGGGTCGTAGGTGGTGCCGTCTTGCCAGCAACGCCAGATCACGCCGAGCCAGGCGCGGGCGAGGATGCGGGTGGTGTGCGGGTGGTCTTTTCCCCTGTCAGTGGCGTCGTTGTAGGTTTTCGCGGCCCAGGGGTTGGATCGGCGGGAGTCGCCGGCGAAGTCGCAGACAGCGTCGCGGAGCTCCTTGTTGACCGCCCAGCGGAAGGTCACGGCCTTGTGTTTGCCGGACTGGCGGGTCGCGGGCGCGACGCCGGCCAGGCAGGCCAGGGACGCGGCGTCGGGGAACCGTGCTCGGCAATCACCGATTTCGGCCAGCAGCCGGGCCGCGCGGATGGTGCCACCTCTGGGCAGGGACCGGAAGATGTGCGCGTCGGCGTGCAGGGCGAGCTGCTCGGCGATCTGAGCTTCGAGGGTCTTGATCTGGTCGACCAGGCTGGCCAGCACGGCGAGCATCGCTTTGGTGGTGTGGGCATGCGCGGCGCCGGCGTCACCGGTGGCACCACGGGGCGCTGCGTCGAGGTGGGCCATCAGGGCTTCGGGAGACTGCCGGCCGCAGTAGCCGACGCTGGTGAGCCAGGCTGCCAGTCGCTTCTCGCTGAGCCAGTCGGCACGGTCTTGGGTGTCGAAGCGGGCCAGGAACTTCAGGCTGATTGCGGAGTCGAGGTCGGCGAACAGGCCGACCGCACCGGGGAAGACGCCTTGGAGGTGCGCGCGCAGCTGGTTGGCCAGGGCAACCCGGTGCTTGACCAGTTCACGGCGGGCGCGGACGGTGCGGCGCAGGGTCTGGGTGGTCTGGCTGTCCTGGCTCAGCGGCCGCAGTCGGCCCCGGTCGGTGCGCAGGGTGTCGGCCAGCACGAACGCGTCGAACCGGTCGTCCTTGTTGCCGGCCGAGCCGTAGCGGCTGCGCAGGTTCTTGAGCTGGTTGGGACTGATCACCACCACGGTCAGCTCCGCGTCGAGCAGGGTGTCGACGACGGGACCGTCACCGCGCTCGATGGCGACCTCGGCCACGCCGTGCTTGGCCAAGAACTTCACCATCGCGCGCAGGCCGGGCGCGGTGTGCTCGACAGTCTTACGGGCGACCTGCCGGCCGCGGTCATCGACCACGCTGATGGCATGGTCGGCGCTGGCCCAGTCCAGTCCGGCGGTCACGCCGTTGGCTGGTTGGTCAGGCAGTTCGTTCCTGGCGTTGTTGCTGGCAGACTTCACGTCAGCCTCCTCGCTGCTAGCTCCAGTGGGGAGGCACCCACATCTCGGTGCCGGGACGCATCTGTCTGTCAGCTCACTGAACGGCGCTCCCAGCCAGTCACGAACCCGGCCTTGGCGCACAGCCCTGTCGACGATCACGGCGTCCCGGGTGACCGCCGAGCCCTGCAGAACTCATGCTGGACCTCTCACGGTCGAGCGAGCAGGGCAGTGACCCGACGGCACCGCGGGTGCATCAGCAATCCGGTGACTGCTGACAGGAAGAGGGTGCACCAGTGAGCCTAGTTCAGAGCCCACGTGGCGGCCGACAGGCGGACGCTTTGGAGGAGGCGCTGCCGCCGCAAGACAGAGG
>JACCUZ010000350.1 GCA_013698395.1 Sporichthyaceae bacterium | reverse complement strand
GTCCTGCTGCACCCCGATCAGGAGTGGACGGTCAGTGACCTGGCGCGCCGGCTGGGTATCCCGTTGACGACGGCCCAGAGCGAGGTCGCCCGGCTATCCGGCGGGGGAGTACTGGCGACTCGCAAGGTCGGGCGGGCCCGGGTGGTCCGCGCCAACACCTCCAGCCCTTCCGTGGCACCCCTGACGCAGCTGACGCTGGTCACCTTCGGCCCGCAGACGGTGATCGCCGACGAGTTCGCCGCCGTGGGTGCCACCAGGGTGATCGTGTTCGGGTCCTGGGCAGCTCGCTACCACGGGGAGGCCGGAGCGATCCCTGCCGACATCGACGTCCTTGTCCTCGGTGACGCCCTCGATCGCGCTGACGTCTACGCCGCTGCCGAACGCGCCGAGGCCCGGCTGCGGATGCCGGTCAACCCGGTGTTGCGAGCGGCCGGATCGTGGGCCGACCCTGCCGACGATGCGCTACTGACGGAGATCCAGGCTCGGCCCTACCTCGACGTGTCCGGACGGGCCTCATGAGATGGACCCGCGGTGCCGACGAGGTCGATCAACTTCTCGCTGACGGGCGCCTGGAACAGGTGACCGGTGCCGCCGCCGACGGCACCGCCCTGCTTCGTTCCGCGGAAGCCCTCCTCGACTCGGCAAGGCGGGAGAACGACCACAATCCCGAAGCCGCCTACGTCCTCGCCTACGACGCCGTACGCAAGCCCGCGACCGGACTGCTGGCCCATCAAGGGCTCCGCCCCAAGACCACAGGTCATCACGTCACCGTTGAGACCGCCGTCCGCGCTCAGTTCGGGGGACCCTTCGACTCGTTCGGGATGATGCGCAGACGGCGAGCGGAGATCGAGTACCCGCAACGCCCCGGCGACGACCTAGATCCTGCCGAGCCGCAGGACGCGATCACGGCAGCCACCCGGATCTTGGACGCGGCGAAGCAACTCCAGCCGCAACTCGAGTTGTATCGGTAACTGGCAGCACGGACGACGCCACGCCGATCGACGACCCAGCTGATCGAGGACATGGCCGTCGAAGCCGAGCGGGACTGCGACATCGACGAGGTCCTGCGTCGTCGTCGCGACGGTCGCCCGCCGATAGGCACATCGGCCTCCTCGGTGGAGTCGGTGCTTCTCGTTCGCTCAAGAGCGACCTGTTGTTGCGCGCCGCGGAGGACGGGACCAGCGTCCCGGAGGTCATCCGTCGGGCCATCGGTCAGTACCTGCGCGTCGGATGACCAGGCCCGACCTCAGCGAGCTCCGGCGCGCTTCCGGGACGTACCTCGAGCGGCCTGGATCGGGACGACCTCGCCGCCGGTAGCGAGAGCGTCGAGAGCACGGGCGATCTCGGCATCCCGGTGGGCGACGGCGTGCTGGTAGACGAGGGCTGCGGCGGGGGAGGCGTGCCCGAGACGGTGCATCAGCTCGGCGGTGCTCGCCCCGGTGGCCGCCGCGAGGGTCGCGCCGGTGTGGCGCAGCTCGTGCACCCGTACGGGCGGCAACCCGCATACTTCGACGGCCCGTCGGAAGGTCGCCCCGAAGTTCGACCGGGCCAGGAAGTTGCCCGATGCGGTACCGAAGACCAACGCCTCGACATCGGCCGGCACCCTTCCGCCGAGATGGGCCTCGACGGCGGCAGCGACGAACGCCGGCAGGATCACGGTGCGGATGCCGGCGTCGGTCTTCGGTGGCCCGACGAGCCACCGCCCTCCGACATGGCGGGCGGACCGCTCGACGGTCAGAGCGGAGCCGTCGGGGGAGACGTCGCAACGGCGCAGCGCCGTGGCCTCACCGAACCGGAGGCCGCCGAAGGCCAGCACCAGCACCAGCGCGCAGTAGCGCTCGGGGACTGCCGCCGCGAGTTCCTGGACCTCGGTGACCGTGAGCGCCCGCGAGGGCCGAGCCGGCTTCGGCGTTCCGGCCGACCGGAGCCGGCAGGAATTGGCCGCAATGACATTGTCGGTGACAGCGACAGAGAGCAGGCTCCGAAGCAGCCGGTAGGACTGCGCCAGAGCCGTGGGCCTCGTCGTCCGTGTGGCCCGCTCGTGCCACTGGCGTACCCGCTGCGGCGTCACGTCGGCCACGGCGACGGTCTCCCAGGTCGAGGCCAGGTGGTGGCGCCACAGGCTCGCGTACAGGCCGCGGGTGCTCTCCCGCAGGTCGCTCCTCGCGACGTAGTCCGCGGCGTACGCCCCGAGGGTGCGCCGGCCTGCCTCCGGCGCACGCCATGCCTTGCGTACGACGTCCGCCTGCGCTGTCGCGAGCCACGCTCTTGCGTCGGCCTTCGTTGTGAAGGAAGCCGACCGGCGGCGCGCGTCTGGGCCGGTGTAGCGGGCACGCCAGCGTCCCGACGGCAGCTTGTCGACGTGTCCGAAGCCGCTCGCGCGACTGCGGGTCCTCATGGCGTGACCTCCAAGGCTGGGACTGCCGCGAGTCTGGCACGGGGGGAGGACACAGGCGCTGGCCGGACGGGTCCCGCATACACCCGCAGCCCGCTCCATTTCGGCGGCGCTCCGACCCCGAGGTCCGTCGTGCGATGGCTTTCATCGGGATGACGGCTACGACGCCTCCGACGGTTGGTGTGGCTCGACGCGACCGGCGGCAACGAACGCGTCGATGTCAGCGCTGTCGATGCGCACGTGACGGCCGATCTTGGTGAACGCGATGCGCCGCTCTGCGATCAAGCGGCGGATGAACCGGGGCGACGTGCCGAACCGTTCGGCCGCCTCCTCGACACTGAGCAGACTCATGACGGGTGCCTCCTTCTCCAGCTGCGGGGTTCTCAATGGGCACACGCCGTCGTTCACGGAGATGGTCGGGCGACCACGGAGAAGCGCTTGTCACGAGGGAGGATGCGCCTCGGCGGGACTGCACGCCAGCAAGGCTTTCAGCGGGACTGAATGGCTCTCGTGTTGGTCCGTACGCCCCCGTGCTGGCCCGTACCGTCACGGACAACCGCGTCCGGCGAAACCGCCGAAAAGATCTTGAAAAATTCTGCACTCGCATCGGCGTGTCGCGACGATGGGACACCCGGAGCCGGTGCTGGCGCCGACAGTTGATTGCCCCCAAGTGGAGGAGTCCATCGGACGTGGAGGTCGACGAGTGAAGCCCTGCTGCGCCGAGGCCTCACTCGAGCGGCGAACCTTCTTTGCGCCGGCCGAAGTTGCTCGCGCACAAGCTCCAATTCTTACAGCCGGAGTCTTTTCGGGCACGGAGCCATCTGCGTTGCCTATTTCTTCCGAAGGAATTGCATCCGATAAGTCATCATTCATTTTCGACGCTCTTTCGGCAATCTGATGAAAACCGAGTTGACGACATCGGTGTTCTCGGCGCCGCGGTAGCTAGGATTCCACCGACCAGCAGAATTCTCACGCCGTACGTCGGGCACCGCCGACCTGTCCGGTCGGACGGGCGGGGACTGGCGTTGGCCGGCGATCGAGTCGCTGATGTCGCCACCATCCTTCATCGGATCCCTTCGTTTGCAGGTCAAAGCTGGGTGGGCGCCTGGATCGCGGTCCGAGCCGCCGACCGCCCTGTCGCACGGCGACGACGTCCGACACGCCGCACCTGCTCAAGAATCTTTCCCCCCCAGTCAATCCTCTCGCACCGCCCTCAAGTATAACCGCCATTATCTCCCACACCCCTTCACTATCCGTCATTGACCGCGATATCCCTACCCACCCGCAGTATTGTCCAGCACCTCTTGATCAAGGCCTCAGATAACGCAGACATGTGCATTCTCGGAATGCTAGGTTGCGCACGTGTTGAGCTCGACGAAAATCGGTACCGCGTCGTGGCGGTACTACCAGCGCGAGGTCGCCACCGACCCGTCCGAGTACTTCCTGGCCCGCGGGGAGGCACCGGGGCGTTGGTACGGGCGGGGGCTGCCCGAGCTGGGACTGGCCCCCGACGGCGTGGTCCTGGAGCGTCAGCTGGAGTCACTGCTGGCCCGCGGGCTGCACCCGGAAACGGGCCGGCAGCTCGGCCGGGCCTGGCGAACCGACGGGGTCACCGGTTATGACCTGACGTTCTCGGCACCGAAATCGGTGTCGGCCCTTTGGGCGATCGGCTGGCCTCAAGTCGCGGGAGAGATAGCCGACGCGCACCAAGCCGCGGTACGGGCGGCGCTGACGTTTCTGGACACGCACGCGGCGATGTCCCGGAAAGGGGTCGACGGGGTCACCCCCATTCACACCGCCGGTTTCGCGGCTGCCGTCTTCGACCATAGGACGTCGCGGGCCGGGGACCCGCAGCTGCATTCTCACGCGCTGGTGGTGAACAAGCTGCGCTGCGCCGACGGCGGCTGGCGGACCATCGACGGGCACGAGATCTACCACCACAAGAAGGCCACCGGCGCCCTCTACCAGGCCGCGCTGCGCGCGGAGCTGACCCGGCGCCTCGGCGTCGGGTTCGACCCGGTCAATCCGCACGGCCAGGCGGAGATCGCCGGCGTCCCGGCCGACCTGATCTCGACCTGGTCCAAGCGGGCACGACAAGTGGAAGCCGACGCCGCACCCAGCCTGGCTGGGTTCGCTGACGAGCTGGGTCGGGACCTGACCCCGGCCGAACGTGCCAGGGTGGTGAAGACCTCGGTGCTCAAGACCCGGCCCCGCAAGGCGCACCTCGAGCCGGGTGTGCTGCAGAACCGGTGGCGGACCGAGGCGGCCATGGCCGGTTGGTCGCCGGACCGGCTGACCCGAGCGGTCCTCGATGCCGGCCGGCGCCACCGGGCCAGCCGCGGCGGGCACCGCCTTGCGGTCCCTCAGGCCAGCGAGGTTGGCCAGACGGTCCGACGC
>JACCUZ010000256.1 GCA_013698395.1 Sporichthyaceae bacterium | reverse complement strand
CAAGGGCTCCGTGCTGTTTACGGGCGACGATGATTGGCTGACGCGGGTGTCGGAGGGCGCCTGCCGCGACGCAGGTGGGGTGCCAGAGGACCTGCTGGGCGACTACCTCCTGATGCTCGCGAACGCGGCCACTCATGGGGTGTCCCCTGGTGCCGGACAGCTGGAGGCTGTGGGTGTACTGGGCCAGCGGGCGGCGGACTCCGGGGTGTCTGTCGGACGGGGCGTGGACCTGTACCTCTCCGCGGCCAGGCGTGTCTGGGCTGAGCTGCCGGCCGTCGTACGCGCGCGCGACAATGCGGCCGTGCGTGCCGCCGCGGAGGCGGTGCTGCAAGTTGTCGATGTGGCCGTCGCAGCGTTCGCCGAGGGGCACGCCCGAGCAGGTCGTGAGCTGGTTCGACGCGAGGAGGCGCTGCGCCGGGAGTTCGTCGAGGACCTGCTGCGTGGCGACGCCCAGCTGGGCGAGCTGGTCGAGCGCGCCGAGCCGTTCGGCCTCGACCTCACCCGCACGCACCAGATCGCTCTGGCCGCACCCGGCCGAAGGTTGACCGACATCGAGTCCGCTGCCAGCGCTGTCGAGCGGCTTGTCGTCGAGCGGTTCGGTGACCGAGACGTGCTGGTCGCAACCAAGGACGGGCTGGTCGTTGTGCTCGCACCCGCCGACCCGCGTCCATCGCCGCACACCAGGTCGGACCACTCGCGTACGGGCAACCTGGGCGACCTCATGCACGGTGAGCTCCACCGTCTCAGGCGCGGACGTCCGTGGCGAGTTGCCGTCGGACGGGCACACGCAGGTGCGTACGGGACCGCACGCTCCTACGAGGAGGCCCGGGAGGGGCTCACCATGGCGGCCCGGATGCGGCTGGACAGCCCGGTGGTGCGGGCAAGGGATCTCTTGATCTATCGGGTCCTGCTGCGTGATCAGCCGGCCATCGTCGACCTGGTGCATGCGGTGCTCAGCCCGCTGAGTCGCGCGCGGGGGGGCGCCGGGCCGCTGCTGGACACCCTGGACGCCTACTTCGCCAGTGGCAGTGTCGCCACCGCTACCGCGGTACGACTGCATCTTTCCGTGCGAGCCGTCACCTATCGGCTGCACCGAATCGGTCAGCTGACCGGCTATGAGCCCAGTGATCCCGCGCATCGGTTCACGCTGCACGCGGCGCTGCTCGGCGCGCGGCTGCTCGGTTGGCCCGAGCACGAGTTGCCGCCGACGGACGGCGCCGCGATCTGAAAGGCCCAGACCGCCTGGTTGCGCGTGGTCGGCAACCAGGCGGGGCTCAACTTGGCCGACCGCCGTCCTTATCGGGCGAGCGGCCGGGCGACATCGTGAGGAGCACGCGAGCGCGAGCCGGCAGGGGCTCGGCCATGCACCGAGCGGCAGGGAGGATTACGGGATGCTCAGCACCACCGCGGCAGCGACCAGTTCGAGTCGCCGCCCGACGGCTCGGGCAGTCCGTGCAGCGACCCCGCCCATCGCCGCACTGCGAGCGGATCTCCTGCGGCAGCGCCGGTTCCGGGTGGAGCAGTTGCAGCGCTTGGACACCCACGCGGCGAGAGATCGAAAGCTGTCGACCGATCAGCGGCTCGACGAAGTGACGATCGTGTTGCAGGCAGCCGCCAACTCGGTGTTGGCCAACATCGACGCCGCCCTGGACCGCATCGACCGTGGCACGTACGGCACCTGCCAGCGGTGTGACACCGCGATCCCGCTGGAACGGTTGAGGACACTGCCGATGATCCCCTTGTGCATGCCGTGTCAACACGACCGGGAGCAGACAACGACGCCGACCCGCCAGGAGCAGGAGGTGTGAACGTGGTCATGCTGTCCGGCGACGAGACGGCCAGTGCATGGCTCCGCGGCTGGGCTGCCGAAGGTGTTCGATGACCACGGTAGAGCGGCGGACCGCCGGGGAGCAGGTCGTCCGCAGGTCGCCGGGGCCAGGCAGCGCCATCGCCAAGGTGATGAGCACCACCGACCACAAGGTGATCGGCAACTTGTACTTCGTCACGTCGTTCGGGTTCTTCTTGGTGGGTGGGGTGATGGCGCTGCTGATCCGCGCCGAGCTGGCGCAGCCGGGCACCCAGCTGGTCTCGGACCAGGTGTACAACCAGCTCTTCACGATGCACGGCACGATCATGCTGTTGCTGTTCGCGACGCCGCTGTTCGCGGGTTTCGCCAACGCGATCATGCCGCTGCAGATCGGGGCACCCGACGTGGCGTTCCCGCGGCTGAACATGTTCAGCTACTGGACCTATCTGTTCGGGGGCCTGATCGCGTCGGCGGGCTTCATCGTGCCTGGTGGCGCGG
>JACCUZ010000252.1 GCA_013698395.1 Sporichthyaceae bacterium | reverse complement strand
AAGGCACGCCGCCCCGCCGTTGTGCTGCACAGGACCGTGCGCATCGAGCTCTCCCGTCCGCTGGCCGGGCTGCCGTCGACCTCGCGGTCGGCGTCAGCCGGCTCGACAGACGAGCCGGTCTCGCCATTCACTCCCCCTACGACCTAGGCGACCGGGTGTCTCCGTGCCCGCTCGCCCTCGAGCCGAGGGTCCGCGGGTCGGTGGGGGCCGCAGGGATCACCGTGTCCCGTCCACGCCGCCGAACGGCGACGCAGGGCCTACCTCGACACCCGCGGGGCCGACCTTGAGGATCAGGGCCGGGTGAGGTGGCGCCCGATGACCATCCGCTGGACCTGGTTGGTGCCCTCCACGATCTGGAGCGCCTTGGCCTCGCGCATGAGCCGCTCGACCGGGAAGTCCTGGACGTACCCGTAGCCGCCGAGAACCTGGACCGCGTCTGTCGTCACCTTCATGGCCATGTCGGTGCAGAACAGCTTGGCCATCGCCGCGGACTTGCCGAACGCCTCCCCCCGGTCACGGCGGCGGGCTGCATCGAGGTAGAGCGCCCGACCGGCCTCGACGCCGGTGGCCATGTCGGCGAGCATGAACGAGACGCCCTGGAACTCCCTGAGCTCCCTGCCGAACTGGCGTCGCTCCCCCGCCCAGGCGACTGCGACGTCGAGGGCGTTCTGGGCCAGTCCCACGGCGCACGCGGCGATGCCCAGGCGGCCGCCGTCCAGCGCGGCCAGGGCGATCCGGAAGCCCTCCCCCTCTGCCCCGAGCAGCCGGTCCCGGGCGACCCGCGCACCGTCGAAGCGCATCTGCGCAGTCGTCGACCCGGTGAAGCCCATCTTGCGTTCCGGAGCCGCCGCGGAGACCCCATCCGTCGTGGCGTCCACCAGGAGGCAGGCGATGCCGCGGCTGCCTTCGTCGGAGGTCCGGCACAGCAGGCTGTAGAAGTCGGCCTCGCCACCGTGGGTGATCCACGACTTCGTGCCGTCGACGACATAGACGTCACCGTCGACCACCGCGCGGGTCGTCAGTGCGGCCGCGTCGGAGCCGGACTGCGGCTCGGACAGGCAGTAGGCGCCCAGCAGCTCGCCGCCGAGCAGGTCCGGCAGCCAGCGGTCGCGCTGCTCGTCGCTGCCGAAACCAGCCAGCGGATAGCACGCCAGCGTGTGAACGCTGACCCCCTCGGCCACGGTCGCCCAGACGGTGGCCAGCTCCTCCACCACCTGCAGATACACCTCGTAGGGCTGCCCGCCACCGCCCCATCGCTCATCGTAGGGAAGCCCGAGCAGGCCCGCCCTGCCGATGGTGTGGAACACCTCGCGGGGGAACCGGCTCTCCGCCTCGTACGCGTTGACACGCGGCGCCAGCTCCTCGCTGGCGAGCTCGCGGGTCAGGTCCAACAGCGCAGCCGCCTCCTCGGTGGGCAGGTGCCGCTCGACCGGCCGGCGTCCTCGTGCGATCACGCCGGCAGGCCGACGACGTCGCGGTCGGTGACGTTGAGCCGTTCGATGCCCTCCCCGGTCAGAACGACGATGTCCTCGATGCGTGCGCCATGCTTGCCGGCCAGGTAGATGCCCGGCTCGATGGAGAAGGCCATGCCCGGCTCCAGCACCGTGGTGTTGCCGGAGACGATGTAGGGATCCTCATGGGTCTCGACTCCGATCCCGTGCCCGGTGCGGTGCACGAAGGCCGCACCGAAACCGGCCTCGGCGATGACGGTGCGGGCCGCAGCGTCCACGGACTCGGCGGTGACTCCTGGCCGGGCCTGCGCGCAAGCCGCCAGCTGGGCCGCGTGCAGCACCGGGAAGTACTCGCGGAACTCTGCCGGAGGCTCGCCCAGCGCGTACATCCGCGTGCAGTCGGAGCAGTAACCCTCCGGGGTCGTGCCACCGATGTCCACCACGACGGCGTCCCCGCTCTCGAGAACGCGGCTGCCGACCTCGTGGTGGGGCGAGGCACCGTTCGGACCGGACCCGACGATCACGAAGTCGACCGTCTGGTGCCCTTCCTCGAGGATGGCTGCCGCGATCAGCCTCCCCGCGTCCCGCTCGCTGCGGCCGGGCACGAGGAACTCCGCCATCCGCTGGTGCACCCGGTCGATCGCCTGCCCTGCCCGGCGCAGCGCGTCGACCTCGTCGGGGGCCTTGCGCATCCGCAGGTCGGCGAGCACGTCGGAGGCGAGCGTCTGCTCTGCCGCCGGCAGGGCCGCCCGGAACCGGAGCACCTGCTCGGCCCACATGCGGTTGGCCAACCCGACCCGCGACGCGGTGGCGAGCCGGTCGGCGACCAACGCGTAGGGGTCCTCGGTCTCCCCCCACCCGACGACCTCGATGCCGAGCCCCGGCACGCCCGACGCCTCCACGGCGGGAACCTCGAGCCCAGGCGCGACGAGGAAGGACTCCCCCTCTGCCGGCACCACCAGGCAGGTCAGCCGCTCCAGCGGCAGCGCCTCGTAGCCTGTGAGCCAGCGCAGGTCGGGGCCTGGCGTCACCAGCAGCGCGTCGATGCCGGCGGTGGCGGCGGCGGTCCGGGCGTGTGACAGCCGGTCGGGTGAGACGGCTCGAACGGTCATGGCGGCAATGTAACCCGCCGCTGCCCGGCCTCGGCGGGTCCGGTCTGGCAGGCTCAGCACGTGCCCGAGGTGGAGCCGACCGGCGGCCGGCTGATGGTGCTCGACACGCCGTCGCTGTACTTCCGCGCGTTCTTCGGCGTCCCCGACTCCATCACCGCGCCGGACGGGACCCCGGTCAACGCGGTCCGCGGGCTGCTGGACTTCATCGCCAGGCTGGTCACCGACCGGACCCCCACCCACCTGGTCGCCTGCATGGACCGTGACTGGCGGCCGGCCTTCCGGGTCGAGGCCATCCCGTCGTACAAGGCGCACCGGGTGGCCAGCGGTGACGAGGAGCAGGTTCCCGACCCGCTGATTCCCCAGGTGGCCATCATCGAGGACGTGCTCGCCGCGCTGGGCGTCCCCGTACTGGGCGCGGAGGGATACGAGGCCGACGACGTCATCGGCACCCTCGCGACGGCGTCCGCCCGTCCGGTCGACGTGGTCACGGGTGACCGGGACCTCTTCCAGCTCGTCGACGACGCACGGCGGGTGCGGGTGCTCTACACCGCCCGCGGCGTCGGACGGCACGAGGTGGTCGACGAGGCGACCGTCACCGCGAGGTACGGCATCCCGGGCCGGGCCTACGCCGACTTCGCGACCTTGCGCGGTGACCCCAGCGACGGGCTCCCGGGTGTCGCCGGGGTGGGTGAGAAGACCGCCGCCGCGCTCGTGACGAGGTACGGCTCGCTGACCGGCATCCTGGCCGCGCTCGACGCAGGCGACACCGGGATGCCGGCGGGGGCGCGCAGCAGGCTGGCGGCGGCGAGCGACTACCTGGCGGTGGCTCCGCGTGTCGTCGCGGTGGCGACCGACGTCGTTCTGCCGGCGTACGACTCGATCATCCCGGCGCAGCCGCACGACCCCGAGCGGCTGGTCGAGCTCGCCGACCGCTGGGGGCTCACCAGCTCCCTGAACCGCGTGCTGACCGCGTTCGCGGCGGCCAGCTCACGGTTCGCCGACCTCCGCCCCTAGCCGCGACCCACCGGCAAACCCACCGACCGCGCGCTTCCATGGTGCGGCGGTTGCCTCCGGGCCGGTTTGGAGATCCACTTCGACCACGGCACCGTGGAAGCGGGGCATCCAGCGGGGGCAGGCGGGCCTGAGGCGCCTGATCTCAGGCCACGGCCGAGTACGCGACGACGCCCCGTCGCAGCAATTCGGCGGCACGTCGGGCGGTCTCCCGGACGGCCGGGGTGTCCCCGGACGCGTCGGCCACCTGACCCAGAAGATCGATGACCTGCTTGGTCCAGCGGACGAAGTCC
This sequence comes from Sporichthyaceae bacterium, assembly GCA_013698395.1. GTDB lineage: Bacteria > Actinomycetota > Actinomycetes > JACCUZ01 > JACCUZ01 > JACCUZ01. Next base: position 5,952 of record JACCUZ010000252.1, on the reverse strand, counting down.
CCCGCCTGCAGGCCGCAGTCGCTCAGGACCGAGTCGAGCGGGTGCCCCATGGCCCACCAGTAGGTGGGCCAGGCGAAACCGAGATCGGGCTCACGGGGGCTGTCGATGCGGTGCTCGTGCTCGCGGCGCTCAAGCGCGCCCCACAGCCGAACCATGTCGCCCAACGCCTCGTGCACCGCCCCGGCGGGAAGCCTCGGCGGCCCGGCGTCCTCGGCCTGGCGGGACTCGAACACCAGCGCCGACACGCAGGCGGCGAGCTCGGGCGGGTCGAGCGCGGACCACACGTCGGCGCGCAGGCACTCGGCGGTGAGCAGGTCCAGCTCGTTGTAGATGACGGCGAGCCGGCGACCGTAGCTGGTGACGCGTTCCCCGTCGAGGTAACCCAGCTCCTCGAGCAGGGCGCAGATCCGGTCGAACGTCCGGGAGATGGTGTGCGTCCGGGTCCGTACCCGCCGCCGCAGGCCCTCGGTCTCCCGCGTCAACCGGATCCACCGTTCCGCCCAGCGGGCATGGTCCTCGCGGTCGGCGCAGCCATGGCAGGGGTGGGCCCGCAGCTGTGATCGCAGCCGGGCGAGCTCGACGTCGTCAGCCGCGGCGGAGCGGTTCCGCCGGGTCCCGCGTCCCGGCTGGCCACCGGCGAGCCCGGTGTTGCGGAGAGTGGACGCCAGGTCGCGCCGCTGCGCCGCGTCGCGGGGGTTGAACGACTTGGGGACCCGGAGCCGCTGGAGTGCCGTTACCGGTGAGGGGAAGTCCACCAGCGACAGCCGCCGGACCTGACGTTCCGTGGTGAGGACCGTCGGCCTCGGCCCGTCGCTGGCTCCGGTCACTCCGGGGTCGAGTACCACGGCCAGGCCGCTGCGTCGACCGGCGGGCACGTGGATGACGTCCCCCGGCCGAAGCAGCTCCAGGGAGGCGGCGGCCGCTGCCCGGCGAGAGGCGGCACCGCTGCGGGACAGCTCGGCCTCCCGCTCGGAGATCGCCCGACGCAGTCCCGCGTACTCCTCGAAGTTCCCGAGGTGACAGGTCATCGCTTCGCGGTAGCCGGCCAGCCCCTCCTCGTTGCGACGTACCTGCCTCGAGAGTCCCACCACCGCGCGGTCGGCCTGGAACTGCGCGAACGAGGACTGCAGCAGCACGCGGGCACGTTCGCGCCCCACTTGACCGACCAGGTTCACGGCCATGTTGTACGAGGGCCGGAAGCTCGAGCGCAGCGGGTACGTCCGGGTGCTCGCCAGTCCCGCCAGTGCGTCGGGCTGCAGCCCCGGCGACCACACGACTACCGCGTGGCCCTCCACGTCGATGCCCCGACGGCCGGCGCGGCCGGTGAGCTGTGTGAACTCCCCCGGTGTGACGTCCGCGTGGTTCTCGCCGTTCCACTTGACCAGCCGTTCGAGCACCACCGACCGCGCGGGCATGTTGATGCCCAGCGCCAGCGTCTCCGTGGCGAAGACCGCCTTGACCAGACCCTGGACGAAGAGCTGCTCAACCACCTCTTTGAACGTCGGCAGCATCCCGGCGTGGTGCGCCGCCACTCCTCGCTCGAGCCCCGAGAGCCAGTCGTGGTAGCCGAGCACCCGCAAGTCCTCGTCTGGGATGTTGGCGCAGCGTTCTTCGACGAAACGGCGCACCCGGTCACGGTCAGCGGGTTCGAGCAACCGCAGCCCCGCCCGCAGGCACTGTGCTACGGCGGCGTCGCATCCGGCCCGGCTGAAGATGAAGGTGATGGCCGGCAGGAGGCCTTCCGCGTCGAGTCGCTGTACGACGTCGACCCGGCTCGGGGCCCACACCTTTCTCGGCCGCCGCCCGCCACGAGCGGGCCGGCTGGCAGTGCGGGCGTACCGGTCCTGGTCGCGCGCCAGCCGCACGAGCTCGGGGTTCACCCGAGGGTTCCCGCCGTCTCCTACGAACAGGTCGTAGAGCCGGTTGTCGGCCATCACGTGCTGCCACAGCGGCACCGGCCGGTGCTCTTCGACGATGACGACGGTGTCCCCGCGTACGGTCACCAGCCAGTCCCCGAACTCCTCGGCGTTGCTCACGGTCGCCGACAGGGACACCAACCGCACCGACTCGGGCAGGTGGATGATCACCTCCTCCCAGACCGCGCCGCGGAACCGGTCGGAGAGGTAGTGCACCTCGTCCATGACGGCGTACCCCAGCCCGCGCAGGGTCGGCGACCCGGCGTAGAGCATGTTGCGCAGCACCTCGGTCGTCATCACGACGACCGGCGCCTCACCGTTGATGGTGTTGTCCCCGGTGAGCAGACCCACCTGCTCGGCCCCGTAACGCGCCACCAGGTCGGCGTACTTCTGGTTCGAGAGTGCCTTGATGGGCGCCGTGTAGAAGCATTTGCGGCCCTCTGCCAGGGCGAGATGCACCGCGAACTCTCCGACGACGGTCTTGCCGGCGCCGGTGGGAGCCGCCACGAGTACCCCGTTGCCGCCCTCGAGCGCCTGGCAGGCGCGCACCTGGAACGGGTCGAGCCCGAAGGGGTAGAGCCGCTCGAAGGAGCCCAGCGCGCTGGCCGCGTGCTCCTGCCTCCGGCCGGCACCGACGTACCGCTCGGCCGGAGAGGACATGGCCTCAATCTACGGTGCGGCCCCCGGAGACGGTCGCCGTGCCGAAGTCACGGCGAAAGCGCGGACCTGCAGCGCGGCGCACCGGGCTGGAGCCGCGCTCTACCGTGATTCCGGCTCGCGGTGGTCCTCGTCGCTGTCCGGCTCGCCGTCGGCGTTCGGCTCGCCGTGGCCGTTGCTGGCCGCGTCGGCATCGTCGACACCCGGAGGCGTGGCGTCCAGCGGGCTGGCCTCATCGTCGTCGAGCGACCGGTAGTCCAGGCCGTCGATGCTGGCCCGGTCCCGTCGGCGATCGGTGAGCATCGAGATCCCTGCGGCGATGTAGTAGAGGATCAGCATGGGGACGGCGAGCGCGGTCATCGTGTACGGGTCGCCGGACGGGGTCGCTACCGCCGCGAAGATGAAGGAGCCCATGATCACCGGACGCCAGGCGCGGATCAGCGCCCGCCCGCGCACGATGCCCGCGAGGTTGAGCCCGACCAGGAACACCGGCATCACGAAGGCGATGCCGAAGACCAGGAACATCCGCAGCACGAACGACAGGTAGTTGTCCAGCCCGATGATGTTGGCCACCCGCTCCGGTGCCGGGTTGAACCCGATGAGCAGGTCGAACCCCTTGGGCAGGAAGAAGTACGCGAGGGTGGCCCCGCCGAGGAACAGCGGCACGCTCACCACGACGAACGCGATTCCGTAGCGCTTCTCCCGCCGGTGCAGCCCGGGCGCCACGAAGGCCCACAGGTTGTACATCCACACCGGGCTGGCGGCGAAGATCCCTGCCATGCCGCAGATCTTCAGGGCGTAGGAGAACGGGTCACCGATGCCCTGGAAGTTCAGGGTGAGCTCGAAGCCCTTGGTCTCATACTCCTCGACGATGGAGTAGAAGGGGTTGGTGACCAGGTCGAAGAGCGGCTTGTAGAAGAAGGCCGCGCCTACTGAAGCGAGAATGACTGCGAGCGCCGAACGTGTCAGCCGGACCCGCAGCTCCCGCAGGTGGGAGGCGAGGGGCATCCGCCCCTCGGGGTCGGCCGACGTCCGCCGGCCTCGACGACTCCGGCGCTCGCTGATGGACGTCACGGACTAGGGCCGGGCGCGCGCCGCTCAGCGGTCGCGGTCGACCTGCTCCGGCGTGGCTACCCGCTGCGTCTGCTCGGTGCGTGGGGCGTCCACGACGCGCCCCTCGACCTCGCGGGGGCGGTCAGGGGTGGAGCGCTGGTCGTCGTCGCCGCGCATCTCCTTGACCTCGGACTTGAAGATCCGCATCGAGCGGCCGAGGGAGCGAGCAGCGTCGGGAAGCCGCTTGGCGCCGAAGAGCAGGACGAGCACCACGAGGATCAGGATGATCTCGGGAGGTCCTAGGGATCGGAACATGAAGCCACCTCAGGTGTTGTAAACGCGGACACTGCTGCGGTCCTGCACCGGTGATCCTACGCCGTCGCGCGTGTCGCCGCCCTGGAGTCGGGCCGCTTCGAGCCCGGCGACGCGGTCGCTGACCGCGGCGAAGCGGTCAGCGGCAGCTCCCATCTCCCTGGTGAGCACCCTGACCTGGCGCCACAGGCGCCGGCCGAGCAGGAAGTGTACGGCGACACCTCCGCCCACCAGGACGACCCACAGCAGCAGCCACCCCCACCAGGTCACGCACGAACGCTAACCCACGCAGTAGCTGGAGGCGACTTTGCTCAGGCGCCGACACGGGGGGTGATCATGGCAGCGAGCAGGTCCACCCGGTCCAGGCTGAGCGCGAAGTCCAGGACATCGTCATAGGTGATGGTCGACCCGTTGTGCTCCTCGAGCGCTTCGGCGGGGATGACCCACTGCTCTGCGACGACTCCGCCGGAGACCAGAAGGGTCACGACCTCGCTGTCCGCCGGCTTGCGGATCTCGTCTTGGCAGGTCCCGCAGAGGAAGGAGTAGAAGGACCACTCGGTCCTGGTGCACACCACGAGGCGCATCTGCTCGGGGGTGAGCTCCACGTCCCCGCAGATGGGGCACGAGGTCTTGATGGTGGTCATGGCCGACCGTCTCCCTCCGCTGACACCCGTTTCGGGCGACACCCCTACGTTCGGCAGGGGTCGGGAGTTGCTTGAGGGATCTCTGCGCATCTCGGGCGAACGGACGATGTGCTCAGGTCCGGACGTACGGCGCCAAGGCCTCCCGAGCCCGGGTCGCCACCGCCTCGGCGAGCCCTGCCGGGCCCCGCACGCGGGCGGCGCCGCCAAGACGAAGGACGAGGGAGCGCAACCATCTGTCGTCGGCGACCCGCAGGCGAACCAGGAGGTGGCCGCCCGGCAGCACGTCGACCTGTTCCGTCGGGTAGTAGTCCGCCACCCAGGCCCCGGCCGGGCTCAGCTCGAGGGTGACGACAGTGTCCTGCGGCGAGGGCTGGAACAGTCCTTCGCTCAAGTTGCGTGGGGCCGCCGGAGGCGGGTCGGCCGGCACGTCAAGGACGGTGAGCGCCTCGATGCGGTCGAGCCGGAACAGGCGGACGTCCTCGGCCCGGTGGCACCAGCCCTCGAGGTACCACCGTCCGTCGACCATCAGCACTCGCATCGGGTCGACCTCGCGGTCGGTGGTCTCGTCCCGGGCGGGGACGAAGTACGTCAGGCGCAGTCGGCGGCGCCGGGCCAGCCCGTCGCGAACCTCGGCAAGCGGTCCGGCGGCGCTCTCGACGGCGACGGCGACCTGCGTGCTGACCGCTGCGGCGTCGCCCGCGGCCGCCTCAAGCTTGGCTAGCGTACGGTCCAGCGCCGCCCGGTCGTGCAGGCCCGGCACGTCAGTGAGCGCACGCAGTCCGACCAGCAGTGCCAGCGCCTCGTCGACACCCAGCCGCAGGGGTCTAGCGATGGGATCGACGTTGTTGAGGTAGACGTGCCCGTCGTCCCACTCCGCCTCGATGAGGTCGTCGGGCAGGTGCCCTGGTGCGCCACAGACGAAGAGCAGCTCGAGATCCTTGACCAGCTGCCGCTCGGTGATGCCGAGCTCCGCTGCCGCCTCGGCGAGGGGGATGCCCTGACGGCGGGAGAGGAACGGCACCATCGCCAGCAGCCGGGACAACCGCTCCGTGGCCGCTTGGCTCACCGCACCCCCTGCGGGAGGGGGTGGCACTCCAGCACGGCGGACAGCCGGCGGACGACCGCGTCACGCACCTCGCCGGGGGCGAGGACCCGGACGTCGGGGCCGAACCCGCACACCTCCTCGGCAAGAATCTCGGCGTCGGCGAACGCCACCACGAGCTCGTCCCAGCCCTCGACGGCCGAGCGAGTGGCGACCGCCCGGCGGCGCAGCGCGTGACCGGCACCTGCCCGGACGTGAAGCACGGCGTCTCCCCGGTGGGGAGAAGGCACGAATGCGGCCACCGCCGTCCGGAAGTTCACTCCAGCAG
>JACCUZ010000182.1 GCA_013698395.1 Sporichthyaceae bacterium | reverse complement strand
CGGGCACGCCGACCGGTCTGACCCTCGTGTATGCCGCCGGCCAGGGAGACGGTCACGGCCGGGGTCTTAATCATCTGGCACATCGCGGGCTGGTGCGCCGGGTCATCGGTGGCCACTGGGCGCTCGTCCCAGGGCTAGGTCGCTTGGCGCTGCGTAACGAGGTCGAGGCGTACTGCCTGCCCCAAGGTGTCATCTCACACCTGTACCGCGAGATAGCAGCCGGTCGGCCGGGCCTGATCACCCGGGTGGGACTCGGAACGTTCGTCGACCCCCGTCTGGAAGGCGGGCGCATAAACGACGTGACCACAGAGGATGTAGTCCAGGTCATCGACCTGAATGGCGAAGAGTTCATGTTCTATGCGGCGTTCCCCATCACCGTTGCCCTGTTGCGCGGTACCACCGCGGACGCCGAAGGCAACGTGACCATGGAGCGGGAGGCCCTGACCCTCGAAGCACTTTCCATCGCCCAGGCGACGAGGAACTCCGGCGGCGTTGTGATCGTGCAGGTGGAACGCGCCACTGCCCAGCGAACGCTGCCTCCCCGAGACGTACGGACCCCGGGCATTCTCGACCGGGGAGACCTGGCTGCCGCGCCCCACCTTGCCGCCGCTGCCTCTCGACGAGAGAAAGATCATCGCCCGCAGAGCCGCAATGCTGTTGAAGGTCAACTCAGTGGTGAACCTGGGCATCGGCATGCCGGAGGGCATCGTGTCGGTCGCCGAAGAGAAAGGCGTTCTGGATCGGATCACCTTGACCGTGGAGGCGGGCGGGATCGGCGGGAAGGTTCCGGAGACCAAGTCCGTCCAGACCTGAGGCGTCCCGAGCTGAGCCTGGATTCACCGCACCCGAGCCGCCGGTGCCCTCCCGAGTGTCCCGCTCGGGAACTTCAACGTTTCCGCGGAAACGTGTTCACCACATGCTCACCGGTGGATCCGGCGGAGGCGTCCAGACCTGACGCGGTCCCTGGGTGGAGCAGGTGTCAGGGTCGGGCCGGTGCCAGGGTCGGGCTGTCAGCCGAGCGCGCAGGTGTTGACGATGTCGCCGGACGTCGGCCGCGGCAGCGTCGCGTCAGGCGGCGGGGCGACACCCTTCTCGACCCAGGCCACCAACGCGTCGAAGGCGCTGCGCTGGCACGGCAGCAACGGGCGGAGGCGGTCCGGGAAGGTGTTGTAGAGACCGTCGACGTGGTTGCCGGCCTCGTACCGGTAGTAGCGGAAGTGCGCCGACCGGCCGGCCGCCGACACCAGGCCGGTGTAGACGTCGGAGTCGGTGCGGATCGGCAGCAGCGCGTCGTAGGTGCCGTGCAGCGTCAGCATCGGCCGGCCGATGCGCCCGGTCAGCGAGATGCGCTCCACGGCGTCGCGGACCGCTTGCGGGCGGGCGAAGTAGTCGTAGTCCGCGTCGCATCCCGGGGTCCCCGAGGCGCAGAAGGGGATGCCGGCCTCGAGCGCACCGTCGTACGACGGGTCGAGCTCCTCCCGGTAGATGCGCTGGGTCAGGTCCCAGTAGTAGGCGTAGTGGTAGTCCCACAGGAACTCCGAGCCGCGCTCGAAGCCGGCGTCGAGCATCGCCTGGTGCGCCGTCGCGTCGCCGGCCGCGTACGCCGGGTAGTGCTTGAGGGCGGCGGGCAGGTACGTGAGCAGGTTCGGGCCCTGGGACCGGAACAGCGTCCCCTCCCAGTCCACGCCGCCGTCACACAGCTTCGGGTTGTTCTCCAGCTGCCACCGGGTGAGGTAGCCGCCGAAGGAGACACCGGTGATGTACGTGCGGCGCGCGCTCCTGCCATAGCGCTGGCGCACCACGTCGGAGACGATGAAGTCGTTGGCGTACTGCTCGCGCACACCGGGCCTCCGGGCACGTCGGCAGCCGCACTGTGGGCGCAGTGGCCGTCCGGGCCGGGCTTGGCAGCGGCCTGGCCCGTGAGCGGGAGGTAGCCCACGAGGGCCGTGGCGGACAGAGCGGCGACGGTGTGCGCGAAGGACAGCCCGTGGTCAGCCTTTCGGTGGCCCTGCCTGCAGCCGGTGCAGCCGCAGGGCGAGCTGGACCTCCAGGGTCCGGTCGGGCCCGGTCCATCCCGCGCCCAGGAGCTGGGCGACCCGGTCGAGGCGCTGGGTCACCGTGTTCACATGGACGTGCAGTGTGTCCTTGGTCCGGGCCAGGTTGCTGCCGGCCGCGAAGTACGCCTCCAGCGTCGGGACCAGGTCGGTGCCACGTTTCTCGTCGTAGTCCAGCACCGGCCCCAGCGTCCGGCGCACGAACCCGCCAACGTCGAGCTGGTCGGCGAGCAGCAGCCCGACGAAGCCGAGCTCGTCGGTGCCGGCCCCGTCGCCCTCACGCCCGAGGGCGCGCAGCGCCGACAGGGCGCGGCTCGCCTCGTCGTACGCCGGCCGCACCTCCAGCGGGCCGATGCACGGTCCCGAGCCGGCAGCCGTCACGGGCCGGCCCAGGGC
>JACCUZ010000143.1 GCA_013698395.1 Sporichthyaceae bacterium | reverse complement strand
AGGCGTCTTGACAACAGAGGGGTGCCATTATCGTGCACTCCCAGTCAGGCACCGGTGCCTCACGACTTCACGCTCATGCCGATGAGCGTGCACACGGCGCGCTGGTGATGCGCGTTCAGGCATTGTTCCGAGATGTCACTCGGTTCGACGCTCGAGTATCGCGTTGACCTCGCGAAGGTCAGCCTCCCCGATCTGCGCGCCGAGGGTATCGGCCCATGCCTTTGCGCCGTAAAGATCGTGACCAGGGCGCGTCTTCCACGAGCCGTCGGCCTTAGCGGCTTGGCGCGTTGGTGGTCCGGAAGCCCCTCGTACACGGCGAGCCGGTCACGGCCGAGAAGGTTGCTGACGATCACCTTCTCCTAGGGCTGGACGAGGGTGGTGACCGGTCGCGCGGACGTGACCGGGTCAGCGTGGCGGTGGGCGATCTTCCACACGCCGTCCTCACGTCGCAACACCAGCGTGGCACGCAGCGCCGTGACGACTGTGTCGTGGCGGCCGGCGACCCTGCCTTCGTGTCGCTCGATCTGCAGGACATAGCCGAGCTCCGAAGTGGCGAACCTCGTGACCTCGTCAAATCGGCTGGATACTTCCTCGAAGTGCAGTGAGCCACCTTCCTGGAAGTTCGCCGCCGCCTTCCGGGCCGCCTCCTGGACCTCTGTGGGTCCGCGACGAGGAGGTTCCAACGGATTGGCAAGGGTGACGTCGTCCCGGTCGGAGAAGAAGCTTATGGCTGGTTCTGGGTCGAACGCTGCGGTGCCCGTCGCTGGCCAGCCGCCAGTGTCGCGGTCTCCGCCGCGAGCTCGGCGATCTCCAGCGGTACGGTGGCCGCACCGTGGAGCGCCGTGCGAAGCCGCTGCCCTCGCTGCGCGGGGTCATCCTCGCGGCTCGACGCCTGCGCCGCGAGAACTGCTGAGTAAGCGCAAACGTCGTCGTCGGCGAGCTGCGCGGCCCGTCGCCAGAGGTGGTCTGCACGGGCGACCAGCGGGTCGGAGTCGACGTCGTCGGCGGCGTAGCGGGCGGCCATCGCCGTGAGCGCGGCTGCAAGCGACACCGCGACGGCGCTGACCGGCCCTCCGCCCGGTGCCGGCTCGCGGTCCGCCACGAGCTGGAGAAGGTGACGCACCGAGGCGTCGGCGTACGGGGCGGCGGTCACTGGAGGAAGCCCACTATCGCCTCGGCAACGCGACCCGGCTCATCCTCCGGTGAAAAGTGCCCGGCGTCCGGGATGACGACGCGGTCCGCGTAGGCGAGCCGCGACTCGATCGCCGCACTCACCTCGATCGGCAGCCACCGGTCAGCCTCGCCCCACACGATGCGGGTCGGGGTCGCCATCTGGTCCAGCAGCGGCTCGAGGTCGACGGTGTCCTGCTCGATAAACCCCCGGACATTGCGCAGCCACATCTGGTGTCCCGCCTCGCCCTCCCACTGGTCGAAGTAGGCGGCGAACACCTCGGGCGGCATCGGCCGCGCTGTCGCGGTGCGCACGTGTGCCGCACACACTTCCCGGAAAATGTGCGTCGGCATGCTGCGGTAGACGTCGAGATGCGCCTTGATATGGCGGGTGGTCGCCGTGATCCACGGGGCGAGCACGACGGCGTCGACCAGGACAAGCCTGCGAGCCGGCGTGGCCTCGAGCAGGTGCGCGCGGAGGACGGCCGCGCCACCGATGTCGTGTCCGACGAGTGCCGGTTCCTGTAGTTGCCACGCTTTCACAAGCTCGGCGAGCACCTCGCCGTGGACCCGGATGGAGACGTGCTGTTCCGCGTAGCGTTCCGACTGGCCATAGCCGAGCAAGTCGAAGACATACACCGTGAAGTCCTTGGCCAGAAGTGTGGCGACGTCGCGCCAGAGCACCGACCTGGTGGGGGTGCCGTGTACGAGGACGACCGGAGGACCGTCACCGAACACGTCCCAGGCGATCTCGCCGTGCGCGGTGCCGGTCCGCCGTTGCAGGGTCCACGCCGCGGGGGAGAGCGAGGGCGAAGCAACCACGACTAGAACAGGCCCACCGTCTGCTCGTTCGCGTCGATGTCGAGGTGCGCGGCCGCGGGGTTGGAGCCCAGTCCCGGCATCGTGCGCATGTCTCCGCAGATGGGGTAGACGTAGCCGGCTCCCGCCGAAGCACGGACTTCGCGCACCGGCAGCCGCCATCCGGTCGGAGCGCCCTTGAGGCTGGGGTCGGACGACAGTGACAGGTGGGTCTTGGCCACGCACACGGGCAGGTGCCCGAAGCCGGCCCGTTCGTACGTGTCGAGAGACCGGCTGGCGGCAGTCGAGTAGTCAACGCCGTCCGCACCGTAGACCTTGGTCGCGATCGTCTCGATCTTCTCCCGCAGGCTCGCCTCGTCGGGGTAGAGCAGCCGGAAGTCGCTGGGCTCCTGCGCCGCTTCGGCGACGGCTTCGGCCAGCTCGATCGCGCCGCGGCCCCCGTCGGTGAAGTGGCTGGCGACGGCGAAACGTGCACCTGCGCCCTCGGCGATCTCGCGTACGGCGGCGCGCTCGCTGGGATGGTCGGTGGAGAAGGAGTTGAGCGCCACGACGGGAGGCACGCCGTGCAACCGCACGTTCTCGATCTGCTTCACGAGATTGGCCGCGCCCGCCGCCACGTCGTCGGGGTTCTCGACAAGCAACTCCTCGGGCAGTGGCTTTCCCGCTGCAATCCGGTAGTTGCCCGAATGAGCCTTAAGGGCTCGGACCGTGGCCACCAGGACTGCGGCGTCGGGCGCCTCACCGGAAGCACGGCACTTGATGTTGAAGAAGCGTTCGGCGCCCATGTCGGCACCGAAGCCCGCCTCGGTGACGACGTAGTCCCCGGTTCGCAGCGCGATCAGGTCGGCCAGCACCGAGGAGTTGCCGGTGGCGATGTTGCCGAACGGGCCGGTGTGCACCAGCGCGGGGGTGTTCTCGATCGTCTGCACGAGGTTGGGCTTGATCGCCTCCCGGAGCAGGACCGCCATGGCGCCCGCGGCCCGCAGCTCCTCAGCGGTTACCGGCTCGCCCTGGGCGGTGTAACCGACGACGATGCGTCCGAGCCGTTCGCGTAGATCGGGCAGTGAGGTCGTCAACGCCAGTGTCGCCATGACCTCCGAGGCCGCCGTGATGTCGAAGCCGCTCTGCCGGGGCACGCCGTCGGCCGACCCCCCGAGGCCCGTGACGATGTTGCGCAGGGCGCGGTCGTTGACGTCCAACACCCGACGCCAGGTGATGCTGTACGGGTCGATGCCCAACGTGTTGCCGCGGTAGAGATGGTCGTCAAGCATGGCGCTCAACAGGTTGTGGGCAGCGGTGACGGCGTGCAAGTCGCCGGTCAGGTGCAGGTTCAGCTTCTCCATGGGCACGACCTGGCTGTAGCCGCCGCCGGCGGCGCCGCCCTTGATGCCCAGAGCTGGTCCCATAGAGGCCTGTCGGATAGTGACGACGGCCCGCTTTCCGATGTGCCTCATGCCCTGCGCCAATCCGATCGTGGTCGTCGTCTTGCCTTCCCCGAGCGGGGTCGGCGTGACGGCGGTCACGACCACGTACTTGGCTCGCGGCGCCTCCGCCAGCTCGTCGAGCGCGTCGAGGCTGACCTTCATCACGTCTCGGCCATAGGGCTCGAGATGGTGGCTGCCCAGTCCCATCTCGTTTGCGATGTCCTCGATCGGCTTGAGGGGCGCGTTACGGGCGATCTCGAGGTTGCTCGGGAACATGGTCGGTCTCCTTCAGATTCCAGCCGGCTCGAAGCCGGTGACGTCGACACCGAATTCGCGGCCTGCGTCGCGCAACGCGTCGAACAGGTACTGCCCGGACGATCGCTCGCAGTGCAGCAGGTAGGAGCGCACGCCGTCGCGGTCGTCACGGACGAGGTCGGTCGCCAGCTTGGCCACGGCGGTACGTAAGGCGCTCCCGTTGCGCACAACGGCGTCGGCCAGATCGAGGCCGCACTCCTTGGCAAGCAGATCTGGCGACCGGTCGCCGGTGAGCCGGACGAGCGCTCGACCATGGGTGATATCGAGGAGTGTGACCAGTTCCGTAACGCCTGCCGCCGCAGCGTTCAGCTGTTCCAGGAGGCGGCTTTGCGCACCCGGAGGCGCCACTACCAGCCACTCTCCGGGGCCGGAGCCGATGACGAGGAGAGCATCTCCCGGGGCCTGCAGAGCCGGCGAGCGGCGGGCGGCCCGACCGAAGGGCACATGCAGCCGCTCTTGCATCGCACCGTGGGGAGTCGCCTTGACGGCGACCTTCGCCAGCGGTGTGCAGTCGGTGAGGACCAACCCCGCGGTGCTGCGCCGTCCGCTCACCACCCAGCCGGCGACGACGGTCTCGGGTGGCGCGGGCGCGATGGGGCTGCGCGCGACGACCGCGGTCTCAGGCACGCAGCCGCTCCCCTTCCGGGTCCACCTGTGCGAGGTGCTCGGTGACCTTGGCGGTCACGCTGCGTCCGTCGACCAGTCGCACCGTCACCTCGGTGCCCGGCTTCGCGAGGGATGCGGTGACCTGAGCAAGGCACACCGCGCGTCCGAGGGTGGGGGAGTGACGGCTCGAGGTCACTCGTCCGCAGATGCGCGACCCGTCCGCCACGAGCTGGCTGCCCTCATCGGGGACCACGGAGCCGTCGGCGAGCCGCAGCCCCACCAGACGAGCGTGACCCTTGTTCTCGGCCTGCCAGGTCAGCTCCGGCCGACCGAGGAAGTCGTCCTTGTCGAGCTTGACCAACCCGTCCAGCCCGGCGCTGAAGGCGCGGGTGAGGCCGTCGGTGTCCTGGCCGACGATAAGATGTCCCTTCTCCAGCCGCAGGATTCGCTGCGCCTCGATGCCGAAGGGGCGGACTGCCAGGTCCTGGCCGCGGTCGAGCAGCGACTCCCAGACATGCAGGCCGTAGCTCGCGGGGGCGTGCAGCTCGTAGCTGAGCTCACCGGTGAAGCCGATCCGCCAGACCACGCAGCCGTCGACGCCGGCGACCCGGCCGGTTCTGACGTGCATGTACGGAAATGCGTCGGGGCTCAGGTCGACGTCCTCGACCAGCCGACCCAGCAGCTGGCGGGACCGCGGCCCGGCGATGTTGACGCTGGCGTACGCCGTGGTCACGGGAGTGACATGCACCTGCCAGTCGGCATGTTCGGTCTGCAGCCAGCTCTCCACCCATTCCCACACCGCCGCCGCCCCGGAGGACGTGGTGCTCATCAGGTAGTGCTCGGCTCCGAGCCGCCCCGTCACGCCGTCGTCGATGACGACGCCGTCCTCTCCGCACATGACGCCGTAGCGGACGCGACCGACGTCCAGCTTGGACCAGCGGTTGACGTAGAGCAGGTTCAGCAGCTTGGGGACGTCGGGCCCGCGCAGGTCGAGCTTACCGATCGGCGTGACGTCGATGATCCCCACGCCCTCGCGCACGGCGCGCACCTCGTCGGCCGGGTCGCCGTAGGCGTCAGGCCGGATCCAGGCTCCGGCGACCAGCGGGATGGCGCCATGACGTTCGTGCCACGCCTGCATGGGGGAGCGGCGCACCGGCTCGCGTACGGGGCCGGCCAGCGCCCCCAGCGTGACGGGCGCGTACGGCGGCCGCCACGTCGTCGTGCCCGTCTGAGTGATCGTCCGGCCGGTCGCCTCGGCGACGATCGCCACAACGTTGACCGACTCCAGCTTCCCCTGCGTCGGGCCCATGGTCGCTGTCGTGTAGCGCTTGACGAGCTCGACCGAGTCGTAACCCTCCTCGACCGCGGTGAGCAGGTCATTGGAGGACACATCCTCAGAGAAGTCGACGAAGCCGTGCGTTGGACCGTGGAAGCACTCCGGGTGCGGTTGCACGGACAGAGCGGGCACGGGTACCGCGGCCGCTTTATCTCTGGCGCGTCGGGCAGCCTCGTGTCCGGTGGCTTCGCCGTGCGCCAGGAGCTCGTCGAGGCTGCCGTCACCCAGGATGCCCCCGGTGGCGAGCACGTCGCCGGGCAGCCGGGAGACGTCGGGGCGGAACCGCGCCGCCCGTGGGTCGTACTCCGGGACAGCACCGGCCATGGTCAGCAGCGACACGGGGGCCGTCCATCCGGTCGCGGTGACCAGCAAGTCGCACTCCAGGCGCCGCCCACCGCGAAGCTGCACCTCGCCAACCCGGCCGCGGCCGCGGACGCGGACGACATCCCCTCCGCGACGGACGTCCTCGACGTGCGCCACGGTGACACCTACACGTTCGAGGTCGGCCGCGGCAGCGTCGCCCTCCGGGTTCGCACTGAGGATCACCGCCCGCTCGCCAGGCTTGACCGCATGCAAGTTGACCAGCCGTCGGACGGCCGTTGACAGCAGCACGCCGGGGAGGTCGTTGCCCGCGAAGACGTAGGGCCGCTCGATCAGGCCGGCGGCGACCACCAGGGTCTTGGCCCGTGCCTTGACCAGGCGCTCGTGAACCTGCGGCAGGCCGCGTTGCAGGACGGCCAGCCAGTTACCGTCGTATCGACCGAGGACGACGGAGTCGGTCAGCACCTCGATGCCGCTGGTCTGCTCGACGCGTCGCTGCAGCTCGCGCATGGCGGCGAGCTCGTCCGCCCCACCCCACCGGAGGTGGCCGCCGAGGGCCTGCTCCTCCTCGACCAGCAGCACGGATGCCCCTGCTCGGGCGGCGGCGACGGCGGCGGCCATGCCGGCGGGCCCGCCTCCGGCGACGACGACGTCCGGATTAGCATGCCGCTTGTCGTAGGCGCGAAGCCGCTCCGGAACGGGGAGATGCGCAGACGTCGAGCCGCCGTGGGCGAAGCGCTCGAGCACCCGTTCGTACGCCGGCCACAACCGGTGCGGCCGGATGAAGGTCTTGTAGTAGAACCCGGCCGGAAGGAACCTGGTGAAGAGCTGGTTGGCCGCCTTGACGTCGAAGGCCAGCGACGGCCACGTGTCCTGGGAGCGGACGTCCAACCCCGGCTCTGCCAAGCGGTGCGCGGCGCGCACGTTGGGCTCGTCCCCCACCTGCACGATGCACCCGGGGTCGAGGAAGCTGGCAGTGAGAAGTCCGCGCGGGCGGTGGTACTTGAAGCTGCGAGAGAAGACCCGCTCACCGCAGGCAGCCAGCGCTGAGGCGATCGTGTCGCCGTCGAAGGCCGGATAGCGGCGGCCGTTCCACCGGAACGTGAAGCGCGTGTGGCGGTCGATCACCTCACCGGGCTGCGAGGGCAGCCGCATGCTCATCACCGCAGGGGAGACGGCGGTGCCTCCATCACCGCGGCTCACGGTTCACCGCCAGACCCGGCAGCAGCAACGGAGCGCACGTCGTTGCTGACCGTGTGCCGCTGGACGGTGAGGTAGCGGCGGCACCCCATTCGGTGGTACCACCGCTCGGTGGTCCAGCCGGCGAGGTTGGCCCGCAGGTAGAGGTAGTCCCGCCACTCCGTGCGAGTTGCACGCTGAGGATCGGGGCGAGGCGTCAACTCCCCGAGGTAGGCGTACTCGTCGGCGGCACGTGGTCCGCACCACGGACAAGGCAGCAGGATCATCGCGGGGCTAGTGGCCGACGGCCGCGGCGCCCTTCTCGCCGACAAGCTCGCCTTCGGCGAAGCGATGGAGCCCGAACGCGGAGATGAGCTCGGGCGTCCGGCCCGTGGCGATGCACTCGGCCATCGCCTCACCCGAGACCGGGCCGGCCTTGAAACCGTACGTCCCCCAGCCCACGTCGACGAGGAAGCCCTCCACATGCGTGCGGCCCATGATCGGCGCGAAGTCCGGCGTCATGTCGCACAGACCGGCCCACTGACGCAGCACCCGCAGGGTCGCCAAGGACGGCATGAGCTCGAGCACGTGGCTCGCCAGACCCTCGAGGAAGTCGAGCGAGCCACGGGTGGAGTAGGAGGCGAACGGGTCGACGCTCGCTCCGAAGACGATCTCGCCGCGAGCCGTCTGGCTCATGTAGACGTGCAGGGTCCCGGACACCACGACGGTGTGCAGGAAGGGACGCACCGGTTCGGTAACCGCGGCCTGCAGGGGGAAGGTCTGCACCGGCATCCGTACACCCGCCATGGCCGAGATGAGCGACGACCACCCCGCGGTGGCGTTGACGACGATCGGGGCAGCGATGGGGCCTCGGGTGGTCTGCACACCGCGGACCCGACCGTCGTTGACGTCGATGCCGGTGACCTCGGTGTCCTGGTGGACGTGGACGCCGAACGCGCTGGCCGCACGCGCGTAACCCCAGACGACCGCGTCATGGCGGATGATGCCGCCCGGGGGGTGGTAGAGCGCTCCGAGGATCGGGTAGCGCGCAGCCGTCGAGGTGTCCAGGTAGGGCACCAGGCGTTGCACCTCGTCCGCGTCGATGACCTCGGAGTCGACACCGGAGAGCTTGTTGACCTCGGCCCGCCACCGCATCGTCCGAAGCGAGGCGTCGCTGTGTGCCAGCGTGAGGTGTCCTCGCCGTGAGAACATCACGTTGAAGTTGAGCTCTTCGGCGAGCCGTCGATACAGCTGTAGGGACCGGTCGTAGAACTGCACGCCTTCCGCCGTCAGGTAGTTCGACCGCAGGATGGCCGTGTTGCGCCCGGAACCACCGCTGCCGATGTAGCTCTTCTCGAGAACTGCGACGTTGTCGATGCCGTGGTTGGTGGCGAGGTAGTACGCCGTCGCCAGGCCGTGGACGCCTCCTCCGACGATGACGACGTCGTAGCCGTCTCGCGGCTCGTGCCTGTCCCAGGCGCGCGGCCACGCCTGGCCTGTGACACCGTGCCGGACCAGGGCGAGCGCGGAGTACCGGGAAGGGGGGGCCACGCGTCGACGCCGTGAACGGTGTCGGTCGACGGCCTCCAGCGTCTGCTCGAGCGCCTCACGACGCCACCGCTCGGTCGCCGCGACGGCGCCGAGGGTGTAGACGTGCAGGCCTGCCATGTCGTCGGCCGATGGAGCCAGCCGGCTGGCCAGCTCGCGTACGAGGCCGTCGGGCCGGTAACCACCGGGTGAGAGCAGACGCAACAACCCATGGTGCTTGCGGAGGAACCGCACGGACTGGCCGACGCCGATCCGCTGTGCCACCCGCAGCAGCTTTCGCTGGTCGACGACACCAGCGACGCCCGGGTAGACCGGCAGCGAGACGCCCGCAGCTCGCATCCGGTCGACCCATGCCGAGACCGTTCTCGCGGAGAAGCAGAGCTGGGTCACCAGGTACGTGCTCGATGGCTGCTTGGCGAGCAGTGCTCGGGTGAGCTGGGCGTCGGACACGTCCGGATGGCCCTCCGGATAGCCGGCGACACCGACCTGCTCCAGGTGCTGTCCCAGACCATCCCCCTGCCCCTCCCGTAGGGCACTGAGCAACCGCAGGGAGTCCGGGAAGACGCCGGCGGGTTCCCCGTCGCCGGCGATCACGAAGATGTCCCGGATGCCGGCCTCGCTGATTCGGCAGAGCATGTCCCGAAGGTGGGACTCGTCGATCACCAGCCGCGCCGCCAGATGTGGCACCACACGGTAGCCCTGCCGGGCGAGTGATTCGCTGAGCGCCAGCGTCGGTTCCATACCGCGCCGCGGCGACGCGGTCACGGTGACGGTCACCTCCCGCGGCACGTGGTCAACCACGGCGTCCGCAGTGCCGTCGAGCGGCAGCACCTCGTACCGGGGGCGGCGCAGCGCGGCTTCGAGCAGCTGCCGTTGCATGGCCTCGAGCGCGCGCGAGAGCTCTCTCGCGCTGGAAAGTGTTTCGGTCATCGTCACAGCCGGTCGCGGTAGCCCCGGTTGTGCGCTGCCAAGCCGGCCTCGGTCCCGAAGTAGATGTGCCGTGACATGTCCTCGGAGTACCGGCTGGCCGGAGGTGTGCGGCCCAACTCCTCCGCCATGGCCCGGACGTGGTGCGGCGCGGCGCCGCAACACAGCCCGAGGTACGACACCCCCAGCTCGCGCGCTCGTTGCGTGAACGCCGCGACGTCGTACCTCGTACAGGTGAACGGGTCGAGGGCCGTGGGGAAGGCGCGACCGGTCGGCGCCGCAGGACCGTTCGGGTCGTACAGGGCCTGGAAGTTCGGCTGCTCGGTCGTCGTGCGGTATGGGACCGGGAGGGCTGCGACGGGGACGCTGACCGCCGCAACGACCTCCTCGAGCAGCGGAAGCATGGTGGCCGGCCCCCGAGCACAGTTGAGCCCGACGACGTCGGCTCCCGCGTCCTGCAGTCGTTTCGCCGCGTCCGCCGGGGACCAGCCTTCCCTGGTGGTCGGCTCCCGGTGGATCGCCAGGGTGACCACCGCCGGCAGCCCGGAGCGCTTGATCTCCTCGCAGGCGATGACTGCCTCGGCGCCGAAGCTGAACGTCTCGCCCACCACGAAGTCGACGCCCGCGTCGACCGCCCAGCCGATCTGCTCCGCGGACATCGACCGTACGTCGCGGTGGGAGCCCTCGTCACCGGGATCGTAGATGTTGGTGTTGCAGACGTTCCCCGCGAGCAGAGTGCCGCTGGCACGGGCCACATCTCCGGCGAGCGCCAACGCCTGCCGGTTGATCGGCTCGAGCAGGTCGTCCTTGCCGACGACCCGCAGCTTCTCGCGGTGCGCGTAGTACGTGAAAGCCTCGACGACGTCCGACCCCGCGTGGACGAACTGCTCGTGCAGGGCTGTCACCTGTTCGGGATGGTCCAGGACGACTTCCGGGACGAAAGGCCCCGCTTGCAGGTAACCGCGACGCTCCAACTCGAACAGGTAGCCCTCGGCGCAGATCACCGGCCCCGTGTGCAGGCGTTCGAGCAGGCCGGCAGGACCATGGCCGCGTTGTCCGTTGGGAACCACCTCGGTCATGCCTTGGGGGTCTCCTTCTTCGGGTCGACGAACGGCTTGGGAACGACGACGGCGGTGGTCTCGCCCTTCGCGGACCGGACGGCGACCTTGCTGCCGAGCTCGGCGTACCTGATGGGCACGAGCGCGAAGCCGATGTTGCGCTCCTGGCGTGGCGACCAGAAAGCCGAGGACACCTGGCCGATCTGCTCGCCGTCCTCGACCACCTGCAGGTAATCCTCGAAGTACCCGACGATGGGATCGCCTTCGATCTCCACCCCGACGACCTTGCGGCTGACCCCCTCGGCGGAAATGCGCTTCAGCGCTTCCTTGCCGATGAAGTCGGCCTCCTGGTCGAGGTCGACGGTGTACTCCAGGCCGACCTCGTACGGGTTGAGGAAGGCGTAGTCGCTGTAGCCGTTGTTGTCCAGGGCGATGTCCGACCCGTAGCTCAGGATTCCCGCCTCGACGCGACGGATCTGGCACGGGCCGATGACCGCCAGGTCGTGCGCCTCGCCGGCCTGCAGGACGGTGTCCCAGAGCTTTATGCCGTCGCGGCTGGCGTTGCGCAGGTAGATCTCGTAGCCCACCTCACCGGAGTAGCCGGTGCGACCGACGACGACGCTCATCCCGTCGAGCTCGAACTCGTCCATCCAGTAGTACTTCATGTCGAGGATGCGGTCGCCGAACAGCTCGGTCATCAGGGCCTTCGACTTGGGCCCCTGGATCTGCACCGGTGCCACGTCCGGCTCACCGACCTGCACGTTGAGGCCGGCCTGGCTCGCGACCCCCTTGGCCCACAGCAGCACGTCGCCGTCGGCGACGGAGAGCCAGAAGTGGTTCTCGCCCAACCGCAAGAGCACCGGGTTGTTGATGATGCCGCCGTCGACGTCGGTGTTGAGCACGAACTTGCACTGCCCGACGGCGCACTTGGTGAGGTCGCGGGGGGTGAGCATGTTGGTCAGGGTGAAGGCGTCCGGCCCGGTGATCTCGACCTGTCGCTCGACGCCGACGTCCCACATCGTCACGTCGTTGACGATCCGCCAGTACTCCGCGATGGGGTCGTCGTAGTGGCGAGGGTGGTACATGCGGTTGCACACCGTGTACGACTGCACGCCGTGTCGCCGGGAGGCGTAGAAGTATGGCGACTTGCGGATCCGCGTGTACATGTGGATCCGCGGGTTATCGTAGGGAATGCGCACGACCTTGGTCCTCTCTGTCGGGAACTAACTCCACGGGAACGGCGAGCTGCTGGTCGGATGCAGCGCTCCCCGCTCGTAGCGGTCGAAGTGAAAAGGCGCGAGCAGCTCTTGCGGCTCGCCGAGCAGCTCTTTCGCCACCAGCTCCCCGACGCCGATCATCTTGTAGCCGTGGTTGGAGTCGGCGATGACGAAGGCGTTCTGCCGGAAGGTGTCGAAGACCGGGAAGCTGTCCGGGGTGAAGCAGCCGAGCCCTCCGGAATGTTCGTCCTTGTACAGGTGTCGGGTGCCTTGGAAGCGGCCATGGCAGTGCGCCAACGCCGCGGTCCACATGCGGGCGAACTCCGCAGGAACCACGAACTCGGGGCTGGCAGGGCCGTAGGGGTCCACCGCCACCTCGGCGGCGGGCTTCCCGACCTCGACCGGCATGCTGCCCCCCTGGACGCCGCCGAAGGAGAAGTCGGGCTTGTAGTAGACGCCCCACATCTCGTCGGTGACGAGCTCGCCGTCCTCGTCATAGAGGGGTGCGTCGGAGTCGACGTGCATGACGGGCGGCATGCCGCCGTGGACGTCGGTGAACATCCCGGGGTCGACGCCGAGCGTGCCCTCCTGGAGCAGGAGATACCGCCACATCTCCACGCCGCTCCTCAGCTGGCCGTCCGGACCGCGGACGCTGACGGTTGCCGGCAGCTCGAGCATCGTCCACAGGTCACGTACCCATGGGCCGACGGCGATGACGAGCTGCTCGCAGAACACGGTGCCGGCATTGGTGTGCACCGCCCTAACAGCCCCGGCGGACAGCTCGAGGTCCGTGACCCGTACACCGGTCAGGATCCGCACGCCCTCGGCCTGGGCCTTGCTCGCAAGCCCGTGCATCGACGCGAGGTTGTTGGCGTAGCCCCCCCGGTGCTCGTGCAGGACGTTGGTGATGCCCTCCCCTCGCCAGTCGCCGAACAAGTCCTCGAGGTAGCTCTGGCAGGCCGCCTCGCCCTCGACGAGCGTGGAGGAGTAGCCGATGCCCTGCTGCTCGGCGTAGATCTGCTGGACGCCGGCGCGCATGGACTCCGGAGCCGCCTGGAGGTAGCCGACCGGGTGGTAGGAGAACGTCGAGGGTTCGGACTCCCAGACCGACACCGAGTGCGCCATCAGTCGACGCATGGCGGGTTGGAAGTAGTTGTTGCGGACGACGCCGCAGGCGATGCCGGATGCGCCCGCTCCGACGGCCGTCTTGTCGAGGACGACGACATCGCTGCCGTCGCCTGTGCCGCGATCCCTCAGCTGGCGCGCAAGATGCCATGCCGTCGACAGCCCGTGAACTCCCGCGCCGATGACGATGAAACGCACGGCCGCGGGCAGGCCCGGCGGACCCGGCACAGGCTCCTCCTATTGCCATATTCGCAACGCTATTGCACACTGGGCTTCCCGGCGACGCTAACACGGGAGTTCACGTGGAGACAACGGCACGGGCACTGTCGACCGTGGAGCGGGCACTGGCCGTATTGCGGGTGCTGGCGGACTCCCCGCGCGACCTGGGCAACAACGAGATCGCGCGCTCCGTCGGCACCAATCCGAGCACCGTGTCGCGGCTGCTCGCCACGCTCGCTCAGGACGAGCTCGTCCACCGCGCTCCGGACAGCGGCCGGTTCCGGCTCGGCCCCCGCCTCGTCGAGCTGGGCAACGCAGCCCTCGCCAAGGTGGATCTCCGGCAGCAGGCGCGACCGCACTTGGTGCTTTTGACGGAGGCAACTGGCGAGACGGCCACGCTCTCGGTGCCCGGCGAGCAGACGACGATCACCCTGGACTTCGTGCAGAGCCCCTCCACGGTCCGCAGTGTCGCCGTGGTCGGACGACGCAGCGTGACTCACGCGACCGCGACCGGAAAGGTCTTCCTCGCCTACGGGGGCGCCATGCCCACCGGACCGCTGACGGCCTACACCCGGCGCACCATCACCGACCGCCGAGACCTTGCGGCGGAGGTCGCACGCACGGCGGAGCGAGGCTGGGGCCAGGCGATCGGGGAGCGGGAAAACGACCTGAACGCCGTCGCGGCGCCCGTGTTCGACGCCTCCGGCACTCTTGTTGCGGTGCTCGGCCTGCAGGGACCCGCCGCCCGCTTCGGTCCGCGTGCGATGGGCACGGCCGCCGACCAGCTCGTGACGCATGCGGCTCAACTGTCATCCGGAAACGCTTCGTGACCTAACCGTTGGAAACCGTTGCCGATACTCCGCCCTCTCGGTCTTGCGCAACACCATGGTCGGCCTGCGTCAGGTCGATGCGTCGGTCATCGAGTCCGCGCGAGGCATGGGGATGACCAAGACGGCGGTGCTGACTCGGATCGAGCTGCCCCTCGCCGTGCTGATCATCATGGCAGGTCTCCGTACATCTCGGAGATAGTCGCCGCACTGTTGCTCGCCCCCGTTGCACATGCGCGGGCCCGCACGACGGTGACCACCACGAGTGCACGTAGGCCCCGCACCGAAACTACCCCTCGATGCTCAG
This sequence comes from Sporichthyaceae bacterium, assembly GCA_013698395.1. Classification (GTDB taxonomy): domain Bacteria; phylum Actinomycetota; class Actinomycetes; order JACCUZ01; family JACCUZ01; genus JACCUZ01. Next base: position 5,440 of record JACCUZ010000143.1, on the reverse strand, counting down.
TGACGAGAGCTGCCCTGAGGTGCGGCGGGGTGGAACCTGAAGCGCCGGGTGCGTCGCAGGGAGAGTTTGATGGTCTGGCTTGCGTGGCCCGGGTCGATGAGCACTGGGTGACTCCTCCTGCCCCTGTACACGCGCCCCGGATGGCCCGACCCGGGTCAGGCGACGTCGTACGCTGAACCCACCGGAGAGGCGCACCCATGAGCGGAACCGAGAACGGCCCCACGGGGACGCTGGAACAGCGCTTGCGCCTCGGCGCCGGCTTCACGACAGCTGACCGGCTGCGCGTTCTCGGGGCGCTGTCCGCGCTCGCGCCGCACCTGTCCGGGTGGGAACACGACCGGGTCGACCTCGAGGTGTCCCTGAAGGACGCCGAAGGCCCGGACCGGAAGGTCACCCTTCAGGCATGGCTGGCGGGACGGGCGCACCTGGTGGCCACCTCCCGCGAGCGCGACCTTGATCACGCCCTCGCGGAGGTGCGTAGAGACCTGATTCGCCAGATCGAGGACGAGAGGTCGCGGCGAGAACCTCGCGAGCGCCGGAAGATGCGCAATCGCACGACCTGACCCGGCCGGGATTCGGCTGCCCCCAATTCACGACTCAGCCGCTGCCTCGGTGTTGGTGGTTTCGCTGGTGCGACTTGAGCAGAGTGCTCCGCGGCGTTCTGAGTCCAGGGTCAGGGGGTCAGGCTCCGCGTTGATGATCCGTCGTCAACTGCTGTCCCGTCGTTCACCTGCGCCGCAGGGGTATCCGTGTGGACTAGTGCGACAAGCATGCGGCCGGTGGCCGTCTGCCAGGTCAGCGGCGACGCGGCCAGTCTTGGGGTCAGAAGATGACCAGACGCGACGACGTCGGTGAGTTCCTCGAGGGTGACGGTGCCGAGGACACCATGCTCGACGGAGACGGCGACAACACCGGGGACGCCGGTGACGGGTACCGAGGCTCCCTGAGGTTCGGTACCACCGCTGCCGAAGAGCATTGCGGCCAGTCCCTGGACCAGTTGCTGGCTGAGGAAGAGCCCGAGGCCGTCGATGACAGAGCAGCGGACGACGATTGGAGCGACCGCGGTCCCAGCGCGAGATCGCGCAGTTGATGACGGGCGGTGAGGGCGCGCGCTCGCGGACTGATCCAGATCTGTTAGGGATGGGGCGGTGTGATGCTGGGTTGTCGGCCGAAGAGGCTGCGGTACACATAATCCGCCGACAAGACTAGCTCGCGGGCAGCAGGCACGGGCTGAGGCGCCGTGACTCGGTATGCCCACGCAACGCACGGTGATGGTGATGTTCCGCGGGAGCGTTGACTAGCACACCGCGGCGTGCCGCCTCGATAGATCCTGCTGCCTTCGGCGACATGCCGAATGCTCCGCGGCGGCTCTGGTGTGGCAGCAGCCCCCACGTCGCGGGGCGGCGCTGATCGCCTCCCAGGACCGCGCGGTGGGCGGCCGCGTGACTTGCGACGACAGGTACATCACTGCACCACTTGCGGCTGATAGCCAGCTCCTCGCGCGGGCTCCTCTCCCTGGGCGCACCCTGGCGATACCACAGAGTCATGGGCCAGGCGCGCAACCATGCCCGCAGCCTCACCGGCGAGGCAGTTGCTGTCGAGGACCGGGACCGACTGACTGACTGATCACATGCTGCGCGGTGCTGGCCATGCCGCTGCACCCTCGAGCCAACACCGTCGAGCAGTGCCAGCTCTACGACGGGCCTCATCGACAGAATCGGAGGATCGTCAGAGCCCGGACGCCAGGGCGTGTTCCTGGAGCGATGGCAGTTTGGTGCGGATCGGACGCGAACGGACCCTTCAGTACGACGTTATTGATGGTTGGTGGAAGACCAACCGGCTCCCCTAGGGCCACACGCCCGTAGACATTGCGCGTGGCCCGATGCGCCGCAGAATGACGGCTACGTTCGACGCATCCCAAGACGAGAGCGCGCTGCGAACATCGGCATGGTCCCGGGAACGCGTTCTTCGGCCTGTCTGTGTGCCGGGCAACCACGGCGATCGCGTCACTCCTGCAGATCGGCTCTCATCGCGTCCAGCACTCGGTTGCGCGCGACCGCGGTTGCCGGCTGCGGCAGTCTCCGGCCGAGGGGCACGTCGCGGTCGCGCTTCGTCGGCTGCGCGTGCCACGCCTGCGTCATCTGCGCGCCAGCCTCGCGTTGAGCTGCCTGGACGTACTTCTCGTAGGCGCTACGGACCGGCTCCGGAGCGTGGATCGTGAGCCACCCCGAGTAGAAGCTGATCCTCGACTTGACGCCGCTGATGTGCTGCGTGATCTCGCGGCTGCCGTCCTTGCGGCGGATCCGGTACGGCGCCTCGCAGTAGTCCTCGATGGCGCGCAGCGCTTCGGCGTAGAGCGTGGCACGCTCGTCGCGGCGCTTGTCCCCCTCCTGCTTCTTGTACGCGCTGATGGCGAAAAACGCCGCGACGCAGGCCGCCATGACCGCGGCGAGGACGGTGGCGACGTCACCAGAGCTGACGTGCGTAGTCATCGCATGCCAGATGCCATGCTGCACCTGGTGACTCATCATCGACGTGCAGGTGGCGGTCATGCTGCACTCCCGCGCGGAGAACCATGGGGCGCTTCGTCGCCGAGCCAGATGCCGCCCTTCGCTCCGCCGGTGGAGCGCCAGTAGTCCTCGAAGAACAGGTGGTCGCAAGCGAGGTCAAACAGCGCGAGCAGCCCGTTCTCCGGACGCCACCGCTGCTCCGGGGGCTGTGCGGGAAGTACGGCACAAGGCGTCGTCACTCGGCATGCGGTGCGGCGACGCGGCACCGCGGTCCACGCCCGAGGAGACCCTTCTCGCGGGTATCGATATGAATGCAGACCCCGCAAGTGCTTGCGCCGAGATGATTGGGTCTGGTAGGCCGACAACCATGGTTGACGCTGGATCGGACGGAGTCTCCCGCGCGGCGGCAACTTTGATCGCCCTCGGCTCGGAGGAAGCGCTGCAGGCGGGAGGCCTCGGGGTCGTCCGCATCGCGACGCTGACCGGCGGCGACAAAGGACAGGTCTCCCGGTTGCTGCGCACGTTGGCCGAGCGAGGGCTAGTCGAGCGAGACCAGGAATCCCTCGGCTACCGCCTCGGCTGGCAGCTGTTCGCGCTTGCCTCCAAGGCCGGGGACCAGCGCTTGCTTCGGATGGCCAGGCCGCTGCTCACCCAGCTGAGCAAGGAGCTGGCAGAGCGGGTCAACCTGTCTGTCCTTCGGGACACTGAGGTGCTCACGGTGTTCTCCGCCCCGTCGCCCCGAGCGGTCCAGGCCACCGGGTGGGTCGGCCGTAAGGTGCCTGCCTACTGCACCTCCTCCGGCCGAGCTCTGCTCCTCGACCATCAGAAGGCGGAGCTCGTGAAGCAGTTCACGGACGTCGTGTTCCACCCTCTGGGCCCCAACAGCCCTCGTGACGTCGACCAGCTGTACAAGCGAGTCGCCGCGGCTCGGGCCCGTGACTACGCGGTCGTCGACGAGGAGTTCGAGCCGGGGCTGGTCGCAGCCGCGGCACCGGTGCGCGACGTCAACGGCCGGATCTGCGGCGCAGTGAACGTCTCCCTGCCGAAGTTCCGCCTGGGTGGATCGCGTCGTCTGGCAGTGCTCGGCCGGGCCGTCAAGGACACGGCCGACGAGCTGTCCCGCCGCTTGGGCGAGAGCCACCAGCCGCCCCACGGCCAGCTCGGCAGCGCAGGTGAGCGGCCGTGACGAGCCTCTTCGACTTCCTCAACACCCGCCGCGACGACATGCTCGAGCTCGGTCTGGAGCACGTCGTCATCGTCGGGGTCTCGGTCCTGTTGTCCACAGTCATCGGGATCTGCCTGGGGGTGGCTACCTACCGCACCGACCGGCCGCGCGAGATCGTCCTCGCAGTGACCAGCGCGTTCCTGACCATCCCTTCCTTCGCGCTGTTCATCCTGCTCATCGGTCCGCTCGGGATTGGCGCGAACCCAGTCGTGGTCGCGCTCACGATGTACGGCCTGCTGCCGATCGTGCGCAACACCATCACCGGCCTGCGAGAGGTCGACCCGGCGATCGTCGAGTCAGCCCAGGGCATGGGGATGAGCCGACGGCAGCGGCTGATCCGCATCGAGCTCCCGATGGCCTGGCCGGTCATCATCACCGGCATCCGAGTGACCACCTTGATCCTGGTCGGCATCGCGACCATCGGCGCCATCGTGGACGGCCCAGGCTACGGAGACTTCATCTTCGAGGGCCTCGCCCGCGTCGGCTCGCCAGTCGCCCAGGACCTGGTCCTCGCCGGCATGGTCGGCGTCATCATCGTGGCGATCCTCTTCGACGCCGCATTCAACCTGCTCGGCAAGCTCACTACCTCGCGAGGGATCCAGTGACCGACGCCATCAGCTCCGACGGCCAGTCCAAACGGACCATGATCCGCCTCGAACAGCTGTGCAAGCAGTACCCCCGGGAGAACCAACCTGCCGTCGACAACCTGACGTTGGAAATTCCCGAGGGCGAGATCGTGATCCTGGTCGGTCCTTCCGGCTGCGGGAAGACAACCACCATGAAGATGATCAATCGGATCATCGAGCCGACCTCGGGGCGGATCATCCTCGACGGTGACGACGTCACCACCGCCGATCCCGACCAGCTGCGCCGCCGCATCGGCTACGTCATCCAGCAGATCGGCCTCTTCCCACACATGACGATCGCGCAGAACATCGCGACGGTTCCGAAGCTGCTGGGTTGGGACGCGAAGCGGATCGATGCGCGGATCGACGAGCTTCTCGAGACGGTGGGCATGGCGCCGGGCACCTACCGGAACCGCTACCCCAAGCAGCTCTCCGGCGGGCAGCGCCAGCGCGTCGGGGTGGCGAGAGCACTCAGTGGCGACCCGGCTGTGATGCTGATGGACGAGCCGTTCGGGGCCATCGACCCAATCACCCGCGACCGGCTGCAGAACGAGTTCCTCCGGCTGCAGGCAGTGGTGCGCAAGACGATCGTCTTCGTCACCCACGACATCGACGAGGCCATCAAGATGGGCGACCGGATCGCGATCCTGCAGGAAGGCTCGCGGATCGCGCAGTTCGACACCCCGGAGCAGATCCTGACCGCACCCGCGAACGACTTCGTGGCCGACTTCATCGGCTCCGGCGCATCCCTGAAACGGCTCAACCTGAGCCGCGTGCGCGACATCGAGCTGAGCCAGTGGCTCACCGTGCACGTCGACTCCGACCGCCCAACCGTGCTGGAAGCCATTCGGGCATCCGACAAGGGTGCCGCCTTGGTGCTCGACGGCCAGCAACGGCCTCGCCGGTGGGTCAGCCCAGCAGACCTGCAGCGCGCCGACGGCCGGCCACTGGACCAGATCGGCCTGCCGCCCGAGGCGGTCGTCGAACCGCAGGCCACGCTGAACGACGCGTTGAACGAGCTCATCAGCGCCAACTACAGCGTGGCGATCGTGGTCGACGCGACCGGCGCCTACCAGGGG
>JACCUZ010000013.1 GCA_013698395.1 Sporichthyaceae bacterium | reverse complement strand
GGGGCCCGACCGGACCAGCACGACGAGCAAGCGGCCTGGCAGCGGCGGCGGCGCGAGGCGGCGGCCGAGCACGCCGACGTCCTGGCCCGGCGCAAGTCCGCCGAGACCGAGCAGGCGCGCGGCCTGCTCGCGGCGTTCGTCCGGACCGCCCAGGAACGCGGCATCGCCCCGACACCGCTGCGCGCCCGCGCCTTCAACGGCCGCTCGACCTACCGCACGGGGCTCACCGGGTGGTACCTCAAGCGCAACCGCTCGCTGGCCGTCGACGCCGACGCCAACTTCTACGTGCTCTCCACCCAGACCAGCATCGTGTCCTGGATGCGTGGAGCGACCGTGACGCCCAGCGACCCGCCGCTCGTGGTGGGTGTCGGGGGGCGCGACGGCGAGTCCATGCCGCTCCAGCAGCTGCTGGACCTACGCCTGCAGGCCGCCGACGGATGGTAGTCAGCCTTTGCGGGCGATGACGTAGCTGTTGACGATGTCAGCCTCGACCTCGGCGGTCTCCACAGAGCTGAAACCGGCATCGGCGAGCATCCGGCGGGCCTTCTGTCCCCCCCAGACGGTGCCGAGCCCGTCGCCCCCCAGAGCGAGCGAGACCGTCATGCAGTGCATTGTCGAGACGGTGTAGAGGAACGGCCCGAGCGGGTGCTCGAGGTTGTCCTCCACGTTGCTCGATGCCTGGATGTCGACCATGAGGAACGCCCCGTCCGGGCGCAGCGCCCCGGCGATCGACGCCAGGACCTCTGCCGGGTGCGCTTGGTCGTGGATGGAGTCGAACGCCGTGATCAGGTCGAAGCGGTCGATCTCGCCCAGCTCGGTCACGTCGTGCACCTCGAACCGGGCGTTGGTCAGCCCAAGAGCGCTGGCCTCGCGCCGTGCCGCGCCGACGCCCTCTTCGGAGAAGTCGTAACCGACGAACCGGCTGGCCGGGAAGGCCTGCGCCATCAGGTTGACTGCGTGGCCGCTCCCACAGCCGACGTCGGCCACCTCGATGCCGGTGCGAAGCCGGTCGGGCAGTCGTTCCACGAGCGGCAGGACGGTGTCGATCAGAGCCAGGTCGTTCAGCGCGGCGCTGTCTTCGGCCATCAGCCGGTGGAACTCGCCGTACTCTGAGTAGGGCACACCGCCGCCGCTGCGGAAACAGTCGACCACCAGGGCTTCGACGCTGGCGAGCAACGGGATGTACTGCATCTGCAGCGCCAGGTTCTCCGGTCCTGCCGCGCGGGTCAGGCACGCCGCGTGCTCCGCGGGGAGGCGGTAGGCCTTGGTGGCGGCGTCGTAGTCGACCACGCCCGCGACAGTCATCGCGCCCAGCCACTCCCGCACGTACCGCTCCTGCAGCCCGGCGGCGTCCGCGATCTGCTGGCTGGTGGCGGCCGCTGGCAGCTCCGAGAGGCTGTCGAAGAGGCCGACGCGGTGCCCGATGCTGGTCATCAGCGCCAGACTGGCGTCGTTGAGGACACCGACCATTCGCTGGCCGAAGGCCTCAGCCCGGTCTTCGTCGAACTCGGTCACGGTGGCCTCCATGGGCGTCGGGACCAGCCTGCAGCGCGCGGCCGGACCGCAGCATCGGTCATCTCACCTATCTTCGGCGCCCTCCGCGGAGTGACGAACTGCGTACGCGGCCGCCTCCACCCGATTTCGCAGGCCGAGCTTGGACAGGATGCTGGCAACGTGGTGCTCCGCGGTGCGGCGGCTGATGTACAGGCGGCCTCCGATCTCAGGGTTGGACAGACCGTCGCCGATCAACGCCAGGACTGCCCGTTCCCTGGCGGTCAGCACGCCCAGGCGTTTGGGTCCGGGGCGTCCGGCTGTCGCACCCAGTCCCCGCAGCCAGGCCGCGGACGCGTCGGCGTCGCGCTCTGCTCCTAGGTCCTCAAACACGGCCAGCGCTGCCCGCGCCTCAGCAACAGCCACCTCGGGTTCCTCGGCGCGCATCGCCTCCGCGAGCAGCTGCCGGGTCCGGGCAACCTCCAACGGCAGCTCCAGCCGGACGAACAAGCCGAGTGCTGCCTCGAGGTGCCGACGAGCCGAGCCTGCCTCGGCACGCGTGAGCAGGCTCCGCCCGAGCAGGCGTTCACCGCGGGCGGCGATCAGGTGGCACCCCGTGGTCGCACCGAGCTGCGCGAGGTGGCGACCTTCGGAAACGGCGGCCTCGGTGTCCCCGGCGGAAAGGCACGCCTCACCGAGCACTTCTCGCAGCCGGGCGCTCTCAAGCTGCCCGTGCCGGACCTCGGCGAGCCGACGCCGCACCGTGCTGGCAGCGACCGACACGTCGCCGCCGGCCAGCTGGACGGCAGCCAGGACCGGGAGGACCACAGGCTGGTCCTCGAAGCCGGCAACCAGCGCCCGAGCCTCGTCGACCCGCCCTTGACCCAGCCGGAGGTCGGCCAGGTACGCCGACACCTCCGCGCGTACCGCCGGCAGGGCTGCACCGGCCAGCTCCCGGGCGGCCAGGAGCTCCGCCTCGCCACGGACCCAGTCCCCCGTCGCCACCAGCACGGCACCGTACGAGGCGCGACAGGTGGCGTGCACGTACGGACAGCCATACCGCGCGATGAACCCGTCGAGGGCGTGCGCCCACTGGACGACCCGCAGGAAGTCCGCGGACCGGTAGCACGAGCGCATGAGCAGGCAGCCGGTGTACACGACGGTGTCGAGGCTCTCGACCTCCCCACCCAGCGCTCCGGCGAGAGCTTCGTCGAGCAGCTCCGCCCCTTCCTGGACGCGGCCGACGGCGGTCAGCGCCGAGCCGAGCGTGCTCAGGGCACACAGCTCCAAGTCGCGGTCCTGGGCGTCGATGGCGACCTGGTGGGCCTCGCGGGCCCAGGCCTGGACCTGGCCGAGGTCGTCACAGGTGCTGGCCTTGGCGAGCAGCACCCAGCCGTGCACCACGGGGGCGGCCAGGGCG
>JACCUZ010000135.1 GCA_013698395.1 Sporichthyaceae bacterium | reverse complement strand
GCGAGGCACTGGGCAAGCCCGCGGACGCGGCTGATGCCGTCGCTCGCTGGCAGCGGATGCGCGGGCGCAGCGGCGTCCTGCACACCGGCCACTGCCTCATCAACACCCGCACCGGACGAGACGCCGCCGAGGCCGCGTCGCCGACCGTCTGGAGCACCTCGAGCGCGACCCGGCCGGGGCGACGGTGCTGCCGAGGTCCCGCGGCGGCGCCGACCGGGACGTCAGCCGGCGGGCCGCGTCCACAGGTCGCTGATGCGCCACCCGAGGTCGCCGAGGAGCCGCCGGAGCAGCGGCAGGGACAGACCGATGACGGTGTGCGGGTCGCCCTCGATGCGCTCGACGAACGGGCCACCCAGCCCGTCGATCGTGAAGGCGCCGGCGACCCGGAGCGGCTCACCTGTCCCGACGTACGACTCGATCTCGTCGTCCGAGAGGTCGCCGAAATGCACCACGGTCGACGCCACGTCCGCGGTCTGGCGGCCCGACCGAGTGTCTACCAGGCAGTGGCCGGTGTGCAGCACTCCGCTGCGACCGCGCATCCGGCGCCACCGCGCCACCGCGTCGGATGCGTTCGCCGGCTTGCCCAGCGCCTCGCCGTCGAGGTCGAGGACCGAGTCGCAACCGAGCACCAGCGCATCGGAAAGGCCTGCGGCGATGGCGGTCGCCTTGCGTACGGCCAAGGTCAGGGCCACGTCCGCAGGCGGTCCGGTGACCGTCGACTCGTCGATTCCGCTGACGACGACCTCCGGCTCGATGCCCACCTGGCGCAGCAGTCGCAGCCGGGCAGGCGATCCGGACGCGAGGACGAAACGGGGCACAGGCGTCACGGCGGGACACGGTAGCCACCGGTGGTCTCGACGCTGACGCACAACGGGCGCAGGATCGAGGCACCGACGATGAAAGGAGCTGTCATGGACGTCCTCGCCCTTCACGCCCGCTCGGCGGAACTGTGGCTCGACCGGGTGCGCACCGTGACCGACGACCAGCTGGGTGCCGCCACACCTTGCAGCGAGTGGGACGTCCGCGCGCTGCTGAACCACGTTGTCGGCGAGGACCGGTGGACCGCACCACTGGTCGAGGGCCAAACTATCGAAGAAGTCGGTGACCGCTTCGACGGTGACCTGCTAGGCGTGTCGCCCGGCGACGCCGCCGAGGAAGCGGGCAAGGAGGCGGTTGCGGCGTTCGCCGAACCGGGGGCCGGCGAACGCACCGTTCACCTGTCCTTCGGTGACACCCCCGCCCAGGAGTACGCCTGGCAGCTGACCGCCGACCACCTCGTCCACGCCTGGGACCTCGCCGTGGCCACCGGCGGGGACACGCGCCTCGATGACGAGCTGGTCCGAGCGGTCGCGAGGTGGTTCGCCGACTGGGAGGAGCTCATGCGTGGCGGAGGGGCAATCGGGCCGCGGCCGGAGACTTCGGCCACCTCCGACCAGGATCGGCTTCTGGTCGCCTTCGGCCGGGACCCCGGCTGGCGTGGTATTGGACCACCTGGGTGACGACATCGCTCCGGCAGGCGATCTCGACGGTGTACCGACCCGTCACGTGAGTCCGAGCTCGGCCTTGACATCGTCCCAGGGCACGTAGTCGTCCTCGTCGCGGGCAGCCCGTAGCTCAGCCCGGTCCAGCGCTTCTTCGGCGTCCTCAAGAAGACGCTCGTAGATTTCCGGGCCGAGGATGACCGCCACTCGCCGACCTCGGCGCGTCACGAAGACAGGTTCTCTTGTGCGTTGTGCGCTCTCGATCACGTCCGCAAGGCGATTACGCGCCTCACTCACTGCCATCTCCGTCATGTACGAATCGTGCATCTGGGCGGGCTAGCGCGGAAGAGCGGAGGCGCGCCAGCCGCCAGGCCCGGAGCGCAGGGGCGTGCGGACAAGGCGCGTCGGGTGGTTCCAAGCGGTACGCGGCAGGGCCGGCCGAGCCCGAGCAGCCGAGTTCCTCGCCGCGATGACCGCGAGCAGGGCGGCCAGCTCCTCGGCCGACGGCTCTCCCTGGACCACCCGGAGCAGTGGCCGGCCGGTCTCGCTCATAGCGGAATGTTTCCGTGCTTCTTCGGCGGCAGCGTCGCTCGCTTGGTGCGCAGCACCCGCAGGGCCCGGATGACGTAGGCCCGCGTGTGGGAGGGCGGGATGACCGAGTCGACGTATCCGCGC
>JACCUZ010000133.1 GCA_013698395.1 Sporichthyaceae bacterium | reverse complement strand
GGGTACGACCTCGAGCTGCTGCGGGCGGTGCGCGCGGCGGTGGACGTCCCCGTCATCGCGAGCGGGGGTGCGGGGGAGCTGGCGCACTTCGCGCCGGCGATCGAGGCCGGTGCGGACGCTGTGCTGGCGGCCAGCGTGTTCCACTTCGGGCTGCTGCGGATAGCGGCGGTCAAGCAGGCGTTGCGCGAGGCCGGTCACGTGGTGCGGTGACCGGCGGGGACACCGCTGGGCCGCTGATCCCGGGTCATGGCGCTGCTCCCGCTGACCCCGGGACACAACTGGGAGGGATGTGGCGCCTGCGCCGCTCGGGTGTCCCCTCCGGCCCCACCAGCCCCGGTTGTGTCCCGGAGTCAGCGAGCGAGCTCGGGGATCGTGGGGAGGCGGGTCCGGGGATGCGGCTCAGGCTTTGAGCGGCGCGGCGGTGAGCTCGGCGCAGGCTTGTGCGTCGCCGGTGATCTCGACCAGTGCGTGGTCGCGGCGGCCGAAGAGGAACAGGAGGACCTCCATCGGCTCGCCGGTGATCGTGACCGACGGCTCCGCGTCCTTGACGGTGATCACGGACCTCGTACGTCCGGCTGGGGCGGTTTGCGCGGCGTCCGTCGAGTCGGTCGAGCTAGTCGATCGTGGCGAGTCGGGGCGACGCAGCACGACGCCCACCTGCAAAGACCTCAACGACATCGGCGCCACGGTCCGGACGGTCTTCCATAGGGCGTCCTGAACCGTGCCGGGCAGCTCCCGCGGCGTCCAGCCGGGCTGCGCTCGGCGTACGTCCTCGTGGTGGACGGCGAACTCCGTTGTGTTGACGATGCCATCGAGGCCCGGAAGCGACAACGGCGAGAGCCAGCCGGGGCCGGTTCGGACGAGACGGACCAGGTCGGCGTACGGCCGCCGCTCATACTGCTTCCGCACCCGCTCCGTCCAACCCGCCAAGGCGCTCACCGCGACACCGGCCGTCGTGTCGGGTCGGCGCTCGCGTACGACGAGATGTGCGGCGAGGGCACGGGTGTCCCATCCGGCGCACAGCGTTGGGGCCTCCGGGCCGAGCTCGCTCATCAGGTCGGCAAGGGCGCGACGCTCCCAACGGGCTATGGACATCGAATGATCGTAAGGTGTCGTGGTGACAGCCCGAGACGACACCCTGCGCCGGGGCTTCTGGCTGCTCGGGCTGGCTGTGCGTCACGAGCCGCGCATCTTCGCCATCGCGGTGGGGGGAAGCGCGGTCTACGGCGTGATGACGGTGGGCTCGGCGTACGTCCTCGGTCGGGTGACCGACCGGGTGGTGGTGCCGGCGTTCTCCTCGGGCAAGACGACCGCGGGTGCGGTGGTCGCCGCCGGCCTGGCGATCCTCGCGGTGGCCGTGCTGAAGGCAGCCGGCATCGTCGCGCGCCGGTTGGGTGCCGGGGTGATGCAGTACCGGCTGCAGGCCCGCTACCGCCGCGAGGTGACCCGCCAGTACCTTCGCCTCCCACTGTCGTGGCACCAGCGGCACCCCACGGGACAGCTGCTGTCCAACGCCAACGCCGACGTGGAGGCGGTTTGGTACCCGATCGCGCCGCTGCCAATGGCGGTCGGGGTGCTGATCATGCTGGCGGTCGCCGGCGTCTCGCTCGTACTCACCGATCCCGTGCTGTCGCTGGTCGGCTTCCTCGTGTTCCCGGCGATCTTCGCGCTGAACGTCGTCTACCAGCGCCGGCTCTCGCCCATCGCGACCCGCGCGCAGCAGCTGCGCGCCGAGGTCAGCGGAGTGGCGCACGAGTCTTTCGAGGGCGCGCTGGTCGTCAAGACGCTGGGCCGCGAGGCCGAGGAGACCGAGCGCTTCCGGGTCGCGGCCCATGACCTGCGCGACGCGCAGATCGCGGTCGGCCGGGTGCGCGGGATGTTCGACCCGGTGCTCGAGGCTTTGCCGACGCTCGGGGTGCTCGCGGTACTCCTGGTCGGGACCCGGCGCATCCAGTCGGGTGCGATAGGGGCCGGCGAGCTGGTGCAGGTGGCGTACCTCTTCACGATCCTCGCTTTCCCGGTGCGGGCCATCGGATGGGTGCTCGGTGAGCTACCTCGCAGCGTCGTCGGCTGGGACCGGGTCTCCCGCGTGCTCGAGGCATCCGGCGCGCTCAGCTTTGGTGACACGGTCCTGGCTCGCGCTGGTGCGGCCGCCTCGGTCGACGTACGCGGTGTCGGCTTCTCCTACGACGACGAGGCCGACGTCCTGCAGGACGTGACCTTCACCGTGCAGGCCGGGCGGACGATCGCGGTGGTCGGACCTACCGGGTCCGGCAAGTCGACACTCACGTCCCTGTTGGTGCGGCTGGTGGACCCGGCGAGTGGTGAGGTGGTGCTCGACGGTGTCGACCTGCGGGCGGTGGTGCGAGGCGGAGTGGCGGGTGCGGCAGCCGTGGTGCCGCAGCAGACGTTCCTCTTCGACGACACAGTGCGCGGCAACGTGACGCTCGGGCTCGACGTCCCGGATGAGCGTGTCCGCGAGGCGCTGCGGGTGGCGCAGGCCGACCGGTTCGTTGACGCGCTGCCCGCGGGGTTGGACACCCGCATCGGCGAGCGTGGCATGACTCTGTCGGGCGGTCAGCGTCAGCGGCTCGCGCTGGCTCGAGCGGTGGTGCGCTCGCCGCGGCTGCTCATCATGGATGACGCGACCTCGGCCGTGGATCCCCGGGTGGAGGCGGCCATCCTGGCCGGCCTCCGGTCGGCGTCGGGGTTGTCGGCGGCGCCTACGGTGATAGTGGTCGCCTACCGCAAGGCGACCATCGCGCTCGCCGACGAGGTCGTGTACGTCGAAGGTGGCCGTGTCCTAGATCGCGGTACGCACCTCGAGCTGCTGGAGCGTTGCGAGGGCTACCGGCGACTGATCACCGCCTACGAGCGCGAGGAGGCCGAACGGCTGGCCATCGACGCGGGCGGCGACGAGGCGAGTTCGTCTCTCGCGGTGGAGGCTCCAGCGGAGGTCTAGGCCACAGCGGGGGTGTGCAGCCCCTCCAGCGGAGGTGGTTGTCCGAGCCCAACCCACGGCAGAACGGCTGCGCCCCAGCGCGACGTCGGCGGCGAACCCGCCTCTGCCGTGACTTGGGTACACGAGTCGTGCTGTGGAGCGGTAACGGCCGGCACGTTGGAAGCAGCAGTCACGTGCGTCACAGCCGGTTTCTCAGGCTGGACCAGACCTGTGGATTCTCGCCCGCAGCGGAGCGCCGCGTCTGGATAGGGTCCGGTGTCATGCTCGGCTCGACGGGAGCGTTGTTCCGGTCCTGTCTGCTGGCCTGCTGCCTGCTCACGGTCGTCACGAGCTGCTCCGACGAACCGACCCCTCCTGGGACGCTGCCGTCCGACACTGCCTCGCCGACCACCTCGTCAGCCTCGTCCGCTCCCTCCTCCTCGCCGAAGCCAACGACCCCAGAGGAAGAGATCCGAGCCGCGATGGTGGCCTACTTCGAAGCGGCGAACGAAATGTTCAGGACTGGCGATGTTCGGGAGCTGAGGTCTCTGAGTACCGATGGCTGTCCATGCCGGAAGATCACACGAAGCGTTGAGCGAATCGCGCTTGAAGGAGGCCGTTACAACGGCACGAGATATGACGTCAAGAAGATAAGGGTTCATGACATCGAGGGGGAGACGGGCCTCGCCGAAGTGATCGCCGTAGTTCCGCCTTACAGAGTAATTGGCGGAGACGGATCTATCGTCGAGGACTCCCCGGGCGGGCGATTGCATACAGACTTCTCGCTTTTTCGAGAGGGGGAGCAATGGATAGTCGGAAACGCCTTGAATTTGGAGTAGGGCTGTTCCTCTTCGTGGGCCTTGTTTTCGGGGCGTGGACTCCGCTCTCTTTGGCGTCGGCAACTGAGCACCTGTCTCCGTGCTCTGTCTGTGAAGAGAGCGGAGCTGCACCCCATACGAAGGCGGATCAGGGCAACGGCGCGGTGGTGACGACGGGGGTGCAGTTTCCGCGACTTGACGCGAACAGCGCACTGGCACAGGCGGCCAAGCAGGCCGCGAACTGTCCCGAGTGCGAGTGGACCATCATCCCCGCGTGCCAGCAGAACGAAGCGACCCAGACAGCGGGCTGCCAAGCAGCCACCACCTCATGCGCCGGCCCGGACGAGATCCGGTACCGGGTGTACATGCGCATCCCACCCGGACCATGGCAGCTGATCGACACGGTCTGTCTCGGCCCGACCGAGCGGCCGGCCTCGGTGGCCGACATCGGTGAGATCGTTCGGGAGCGCGTCGTGAACTATCTGCCCGACGCGTCCCCGTCGTTCCAACCGCCCGAGGGCGGGCTGGTCAACCTGCCCACTCTCTTCGCCGCCGGCGAGCCGGGCAGCATCCGCACCGAGTCCTTCGATGTCCTCGGGTTCCAGGTGGTGGTGACGGCGACGGCTCGCTGGGAGTGGACGTTCGACAACGGGGTGACGCAGCAGTTCACCGACCCGGGTGGTGCCTATCCCGACCAGTCGGTGTCCTACACCTACATGCGTGCGGGGGAGCGGGACGTCATGCTGACGACGTACTGGAAGGCGTCGTTCACGATTGACGGCGACGGACCGTTCGCAGTGCCCGGTCCGGAGATCAGCAAGACCGTGGGTCCGATCGAGGTCCCGGTGCGTCAGGCGGGTGCCGTCCTCGTCGGCGGCTGAGCGGAAGCGTCGTCAGCGAGTCGCAGGCGCTGCGAAGCCCTCGCCGACGGCAGCCGCCAGCTCGCGGTAGGCCTCGACGGTTTCCTCGTCGAGCTCGTCGAGGTCGAGCACGCCGCCGGCCTCCAGGTGCGGGTCGTACGGGATCGTGACGACGGCCCGGCAGCGCGAGGCGAAGTGGTCCTCCAGCTGCAACACGTCGACGATCCCGCCGCCCGGCCGCACCGACGAGATGACGACGACCGCGGCGCGGGCGAGGTCGTCGAGCCCATGCGCCTCGAGCCAGTCCAGGGTTGCGCTGGCGCTGCGTGCGCCGTCCAATGACGCCGAGCTGACCACGATCAGGCTGCTGGCCAGCCCGAGAACACCGCGCATCGCGTCGTGAAGCAGTCCGGTGCCGCAGTCGGTGAGCACCAGGTTGTAGAAGCGTTCGAGAGTGTCGATCGTGTCGACGTAGTCCTGCTCGCTCAGCGCCGACGACGCGCTGGGGTCGGAGTCGGAGGCGAGCACCTCCAGCCGCGTGGGCGACTGGGAGGTGAACAGACGTACGTCGCCGTAGCGCTTCACCTGGTCCCGCGACTGCAGGAGATGGCGGATGGTCGCACCGGACTCCCGCGGCACCCGCTCGGCGAGCGTGCCCCGGTCAGGGTTCGCATCGACCGCGATCACCCGGTCCCCGCGCAGGTTGGCGAACATCGACCCGAGCGCGGCTGTCGTCGTGGTCTTGCCGACTCCACCCTTGAGGCTGATCACGGCAACCCGGTGGGTGCCGCGCACGGGGGTCCTCGCCCGCGCGAGCAGGTCGGCGCGGTAGCGGTCGGCCGGCGACAGCCCGAAGTTGACCCGGCCCGCGGTCATAGTGAGCACCCGCTTGCGCCAGCCCGACTGCGGACGTGCACGGCGCGATCGCAGCACCGTCGCAGCGGTCAAGGTCTCGGCGCCGTGCTCCGCGCCCGGTGAAGGGGGAACCTCGAAGTGCGGCGCCGCATGCCGCGCGCGCGAGGGCGACGGTGCGGACGAGGTCGCCGGCGTCGGTGCGGACGAGGTGGCCGGCGACGGTGCGGGAGTCGGCGAGGGTGTCGGTGAGGGGGACGGCGGAGGTTCGGGGGCAGGTGCAGGCGTCGGTTCGAGGCTCTCCGAGACCGGAGACGGGTACGCCGCCCCGCCGGTCTGGATGGGTTCGGTGTCGGAGAGGTCGACCACGACCGACTCGGTGTGCGGCCCCAGGTCGAAGCTGGGCACGCTGCGAGTCAGCGGATCACCCAACGGCTCACCGAGCCAGGACGGCTCCACGTCAGGCTGCCACTCGTCCGCCGGGTAGTCGGCGTCGGTGGACAGGCCTTTCCGACGTTCGGCGGAATCCCCATGTCGAGCCATGGCACCAGGCTAGCGACCGAATCGTCAGCATTCGCCCATAAGGCAGCATGGGTCTCGATGGCCACGATCAGCGACTCGCGTCACGACGAGCAGGGCGCGTGGGCGACCCTGCGCCGCGGAGTGGCCCTTTCCCCGGAGTTCCGGGCCGGTCTGCCCGTCACGGTGCTGCTCGCCCTGGTCGCCACCGCGGGCCGGGTGCTGGTGCCGGTGGCCGTGCAGCAGACCGTCGACGAAGGGCTGATGGGGCCCGGCGGCGTGGACGTCGGCAGGGTGCGCGCCGCGGTCCTGCTGGCGGCAGCGGCTGTCGTGGTCACAGCGGTCGCGGCGTACCTGCTCAACGTGCGGCTCTTCCGCACCACCGAGAACGGCCTGGCGACGCTTCGCCTCCGCGCGTTCCGCCACGTGCACGACCTGTCCGTCCTCACGCAGAACGCCGAGCGCCGCGGGTCGCTCGTGTCGCGGGTGACCAGCGACGTCGACACCATCTCGACCTTCATGCAGTGGGGCGGTCTGCTCATGGTGGTGAGCGTGGGCCAGCTCGTCGTGGCAACCGTCCTCATGGCCATCTACTCATGGCAGCTCACCCTGCTCGTCTGGGTGTGCTTCCTGCCGCTGCTCGTGCTCATGCAGACGCTGCAGAAGCGGGTCTCGCGTGCTTACGGCGTCGTGCGCGAGCGGGTCGGGGACCTGCTCGGTGCCGTGTCAGAGTCGGTCGTCGGCGCGTCCACCGTCCGGGCCTACGGCATCGAGGAGCGCACAGGTCGCCGGATCGACCGCGCGATCGAGACCCACCGGTCGGCGGCGACCAAGGCCCAGGCCCTGGTCGCGCTGACCTTCTCCTCCGGCGAGATCGTCGCCGGGATCGCGAACGCCGCGGTCGTGATGGTCGGCGTGCTGCTCGGGGTGGACGGCCAGCTGACCCTCGGCGAGCTGCTGGCGTTCCTGTTCCTGGTGACGCTGTTCGTCGGTCCGGTGCAGATCGGCACCGAGGTGCTCAACGAGGCGCAGAACGCCATCGCCGGTTGGCGGCGGGTCCTCCGCGTCCTCGACACCCCGGCCGACGTCGCCGACCCAGGGCAGGCCGGGCGTGAGCTGCCCCGCGGGCCGATCGACGTACGTTTCGAGCACGTGTCCTTCGCCTACCCCGGCGGCCCGACCGTCCTGGAGGACGTGGACCTGGCGCTGGCTCCGCGCGTGCGGATCGCCATCGTGGGAGAGACCGGGTCGGGCAAGACCACCTTCGCCAAGCTGCTGACCCGGTTGATGGACCCGGTTCGGGGCCGGGTCCTCGTCGACGGGGTGGACCTGCGGGAGCTGTCCTTCGCGTCCCTGAGGTCGCGGATCGTGATGGTGCCTCAGGACGGCTTCCTCTTCGAGGGAAGCATCGCCGAGAACGTACGCCTGGGCCGGCCCGCTGCCTCCAACGCCGACATCGAGCTCGCCCTCACCGAGCTGGGGCTGCTGGACTGGCTGGGCAACCTGCCGCACGGCCTGGCCACCGACGTGGGCCAGCGGGGCGAGCAGCTCTCGGCAGGAGAGCGACAGCTGGTCGCCCTGGCCAGGGCCTACCTGGCCGACCCCGACCTGCTGGTGCTGGACGAGGCGACCAGCGCGGTCGACCCCGGCACCGAGGTCCGCATCGCCCGCGCCCTGGAGGGGCTCACCCGCGGCCGCACCGCGCTGACCATCGCCCACCGGCTCTCCACCGCCGAGGCCGCCGACGACGTCATCGTCTTCGACGCCGGCCGCGTCGTGGAACGGGGCCGGCACGCGGACCTGGTCGCGCTCGGCGGCGTGTACTCCCGGCTGCACGCGTCCTGGGCCGCGCAGCAGCGCACCTGAGTCAGCAACAATGGCCGGATGCCCGGCGCCGCCAGACCCAGCAACCTTGACCCAGCCGTCGCCGACCGGCTCACGCGGGACGCCGCCGGTCTGGTGGCCGTGGTCGTCCAGCAGCACACGACCCTCGAGGTGCTGATGGTGGGCTGGATGGACGACGAGGCGCTGCATCGCACGCTCACCTCGGGACGTACGACGTTCTGGAGCCGCAGCCGGCAGGAGTACTGGCGCAAGGGCGACACGTCCGGCCACGTGCAGCACGTCCGTGACGTCCGCCTGGACTGCGACGGCGACGCCTTGCTTGTCACCGTCGACCAGGTCGGCCCGGCCTGCCACACCGGGTCCCGCTCCTGCTTCGACGACGGCTCGCTCACCGTGGCGCCGGCACGATGACCGGCATGTCGACCGCGACACCGGACCTCGAGACCTTTCGCACTCTCGCCAAGGACCGCCGGGTCATCCCGGTCACCCGTCGCCTGCTCGCAGACGGCGAGACGCCTGTCGGGCTCTACCGCAAGCTGGCCGGGGACCGCACCGGCACCTTCCTGCTCGAGTCCGCGGAGCACGGCGGGGTCTGGTCGCGGTACTCCTTCGTCGGCGTGCGTTCCCGCGCCACCCTCACCGAGCGCGACGGCGAAGCCCTCTGGCTCGGCGAGCCCCCAGTCGGCGTCCCGGACGGCGGTGACCCGCTGCAGGCTCTGCGCGAGACGGTGGAGACGCTTCGGACGCAGCGGCTTCCGGATCTCCCCCCGCTGACCGGCGGGCTGGTGGGCCTGGTCGCCTACGACGCCGTACGCCGGCTGGAACGCCTGCCGACGGACACCGTCGACGACCTGCACGTCCCCGACCTGGCGATGATGCTGGCGACGGACCTGGCCGTCCTCGACCACGCCGACGGCTCCGTGCTGCTCATCGCCAACGCCATCAACTACGACGACACCGACGAGCGGGTCGACTGGGCGCACGACGACGCGGTCCGGCGGCTGGACACAATGACTGCCGACCTCGCCGCGACTGCCGCCGCGACGGTCGTCGCCTTCGACAGCAGGCCAGCGCAGGCGCCCGCGTACGACCGTGGGACGACCGGTGCCGACTACCGAGCGGCGGTCGAGCGGGCAAAGGAGCAGATCCGGGCGGGCGAGGCCTTCCAGGTCGTGGTCAGCCAGCGGTTCTCGATGGCCACCGACGCCGACCCGCTCGACGTCTACCGCATGCTGCGCGCGACCAACCCCAGCCCCTACATGTACCTCTTGCGCTTCGAGGGCTTCGACGTCGTCGGCTCCAGCCCGGAGGCGCTGGTCAAAGTGTCCGACGGTCGCGCCATGATGCACCCGATCGCGGGCACCCGCTGGCGCGGCCAGACACCGGAGGAGGACGCCGCCCTCGCCGCGGAGCTGCTCGCCGACCCCAAGGAGCGGGCGGAGCACATCATGCTCGTCGACCTGGGTCGCAACGACCTGGGCAGGGTCTGCGAGCCGGGCAGCGTCGAGGTCGTCGACTTCATGTCGGTGGAGCGCTACAGCCACGTGATGCACATCGTCAGCACCGTGGTGGGACAGGTGGCCGCAGGGCGCACGGCGTACGACGTGCTGGCCGCCTGCTTCCCCGCCGGGACACTCTCGGGTGCCCCGAAGCCACGGGCCATGGAGCTCATCGAGGAGCTCGAGCCGACGCGGCGAGGGGTCTACGGCGGCTGTGTCGGCTACCTCGACTTCGCCGGCGATGCGGACACGGCGATCGCCATCCGTACCGCCTACCTGCGTGGAGGTGTCGCTTACGTGCAGGCCGGCGCCGGCATCGTCGCCGACTCGGAGCCGGCGGCTGAGGACGAGGAGTGCCGCAACAAGGCGATGGCTGTGCTGCGGGCCGTGGCGGCCGCGAGCACCCTGCGGCCCGCTACGTGACCGTGCGCCGCGAGGTCACCGGTGTGCTCGTGACATTGGTGGCCGCCGGTGGAGTGCTGCTGGCGCTGCAACCGGCCGTGGGGCTGGCGGTGCTGGCCGGCTGCGGCGCCGCCCTGCTGCTGCGCCCTCGGGCGCGCAGCGTCCTGGCAGGAGTGATGACCCTCCTCGGGGTGGCCGTGGTCGTCCTTGGCGCTTCGCGCTCCGAGGGACCGTTGGTGGCCGCCGGGCTGGCCGTGACCCTCGCCGCTGCGGTGGCCACCGT
>JACCUZ010000126.1 GCA_013698395.1 Sporichthyaceae bacterium | reverse complement strand
CTCCTGTCCGCGCTCGTTGACCGCGACGACCACGACCGGCCGGTTGCCGCTGACCGCGACTCCCGCGACAGCCGCCGGCCGGAAGCCACCGAGGCGACCGCGGACGTCGAGCACCAGCTTGCGCAGGTCGTCGGCGGACGTGCCGTCGGGCGCCTTGTGGGTGACGACGGCGACGCCGAAGATGTCCGTCGGTGACGCAGCTAGGTCCCCAGCGGCGGCGAGCACCTGGCTGGAGCGGAGGGAGGCCAGCTCCTTCTCGACCTCGCGCAGCCGGCTCATCAGCCCGGCCACCCGGTCGGGCAGCTCCTCCGGGCGCACCTTGAGCGTCTCGGTCAGCGACGAGACCAGGAGGTGCTCGCGAGCGAGGAACTGGTAGGCGTCGACGCCGACCAAGGCTTCCACCCGACGCACGCCGGCGCCGATCGATGCCTCGCCGAGGATCTTGACCAGGCCGAGCTGACCCGAGCGGCGGGCATGGGTGCCGCCGCAGAGCTCGCGCGCCCACTCCCCGACCGACACCACACGTACCCGCTCGCCGTACTTCTCGCCGAACAGAGCCATCGCCCCGACGGAGCGGGCCTGCTCCTGGGTCATCACCTCGGCCCGCACGTCCAGGTCTGCCGCCAGGACCTCGTTGACCTCCTGCTCGACGTCGCGCAGCACGGAGTCCGCCACCGCGGTCGACGATGAGAAGTCGAAGCGGAACCGGCCGGGCGCGTTCTCCGACCCGGCCTGCGTCGCCGTCTCACCCAGGGCCAGGCGGAAGCCCTTGTGCACCAGGTGGGTTGCGGTGTGGGCCCGGCTGATCGCGCGCCGCCGTTCCACGTCGACCACGCTGAGGGCCGGGGCACCGGTCGCCACCTCACCGCTCTGAACCCGAGCGCGGTGCACGATCAGGCCGCCCAGAGGTGACTGCACGTCGTGCACCGACAGCACGGAGCCGTCCGCGAGCTCGATCCGACCGTGGTCGGGGAGCTGGCCACCGCCCTCGGCGTAGAACGGGGTGCGGTCGAGCACGACCTCGACCTCGTCCCCCTCGCCCGCTGCGGCGACGGCACTCCCGCCCGCGAAGACCCCGCGCACGGTGCCCTCGCTCACGACCTCGTCGTAACCGGTGAAGGTGGTGGCTCCCCCACCGTCGAGGACCGAGCGGTACGCAGAGAGGTCGGCGTGTCCTTGCCGCTTCGCCAGCGAGTCGGCTTTGGCCCGCTCGCGTTGCTCGCGCATCAGCCGCCGGAAGCCGTCCTCGTCGACGCTCACCCCCTGCTCGGCGGCCATCTCCAGCGTGAGGTCGATCGGGAACCCGTAGGTGTCGTGCAGCTGGAACGCGCGCTCGCCCGACAGCGAGGCCTGGCCGGCCGCTCTGGCCTCGTGGACCGCCATGTCGAGGATCGTGGTGCCGCTGGCCAGGGTGCGGCGGAACACGTCCTCCTCGGCGTACGCCACCTGGCTGATGCGGTCGAAGCCGGTCGCCACCTCCGGGTAGGACGGCGCCATGGCGTCGCGGCTGACCGGCAGCAGCGCGGGAAGCACCGGCTCGTCGATCCCGAGCAGCCGCATCGAGCGCACCACACGACGCAGCAGCCGGCGCAGGACGTAGCCCCGCGCCTCGTTGCTGGGCGTCACGCCGTCGTTGATGAGCATCAGCGCGCTGCGGACGTGGTCGGCCACGACCCGCAGCCGGACGTCGTCGACGTCCTGGGGGTTGCCGTTGGCGCCGTACTTCTTGCCGGCGATGTCGGCCGCCCGGTCCAGCACGGGGAAGACCTCGTCGATCTCGTACAGGTTGTCCACGCCCTGGAGCAGGAAGGCCACCCGCTCCAGGCCCATCCCGGTGTCGATGTTCCTGCTCGGCAGGTCACCGAGGATGTCGAAGTCGTCCTTGGCCCGCACGGCACCGAGCTCGGACTGCATGAACACGAGGTTCCAGATCTCGAGGAACCGGTCCTCGTCCACGACCGGCCCGCCGTCCGGTCCGTGCTCGGGGCCGCGGTCGACGTAGATCTCGCTGCTCGGACCGCCCGGCCCGGGCACACCCATGTGCCAGAAGTTGTCCTTCAGGCCGCGGCGCTGGATCCGCTCCTCGGGCAGGCCCGCGACGCTGCGCCACAGCCCGAACGCCTCGTCGTCGTCGAGGTAGACGGTCACCCACACCTTGTCCGGGTCGAAGCCGAAACCGCCGTCGGCCTGCGTCCCGGTGACGAGCTGCCAGGCCAGGTCGATGGCGCCTTCCTTGAAGTAGTCGCCGAAGGAGAAGTTGCCGTTCATCTGGAAGAACGTGCCGTGGCGGGTGGTCTTGCCGACCTCCTCGATGTCCTGGGTGCGCACACACTTCTGCACGCTGGTGACCCGCTTGTAGGGCGGGGCCTCGTGGCCGAGCAGGTAGGGCTTGAACGGCACCATCCCGGCGTTGACGAACAACAGGTTCGGGTCGTCGAGGAGCAGCGACGCGCTCGGCACGACCACGTGGTCCCGGTCACCGAAGAACTGCAGCCACCGACGCTTGATCTCGGCGGTCTCCATCTAGCCCGTGCTCCTCAGGTCTTTCGATGTCGTACGTGGTCGAACCGGGTTCGGCGTCCCACGTGGTCGAACCGGGTTCGACGTCCCACGTGGTCGAACCGGGTGGTCGGTCAGCTCGGCGGCCTCCCCCGGCGAGAGCATCGGCTGCTCCGACAGGCCGAGCGCGTCGCGCAGCTCCGCCTCGCGCTCGGCCGCCCGGTCCCGGACCTCGTCGGCGAACGCCTTGACGGTGGCGCCGACGCCCCCAGCCCGCGCGGCCAGCCCGGACGGCGAGTAGGCGTGGATCGTCCGTTGCACCTTCCGGACGGCGTAGACCCCGGCGGCCGCGCCTACGGCGACCCAGAACAGCCGGCGCA
>JACCUZ010000105.1 GCA_013698395.1 Sporichthyaceae bacterium | reverse complement strand
CCCTTGGTTCTCACCGACGCGCAGGCGGACACCTTCCTCGCGGCGCTGCCCGGCGTGCTGGACCGGGCGCAGGAGACCGCCGAGGTTCGCGCGCCGGCGGGACGGACCGCCTGATGCCCCGGCACTTCCTGCGCGACGACGACCTGACTGGAGCGGAGCAGGCCGAGGTCCTCGACCTCGCCGACCGGTTGGCGAAGGACCGGTACGCCGCCCAGCCCCTCGCCGGCCCCCAGTCGGTGGCCATCGTCTTCGACAAGCCATCGACCCGGACCCGGGTGTCCTTCTCCGTGGGAGTCGCCGAGCTGGGCGGCTACCCCCTCGTGCTGGACGCGCAGTCCACCCAGCTCGGTCGCGGCGAGCCGATCGAGGACACCACGCGGGTCCTCGACCGGCAGTGCGCGGCGATCGTGTGGCGGACGTCGGGCCAGGAGCGCATCGAGGCCATGGCGGCGGTCAGCCGGGTGCCGGTGGTCAACGCACTGACCGACCAGTTCCACCCGTGCCAGGTCCTGGCCGACCTGCAGACCGTCCGCCAGCACAAAGGCCCCCTGGCGGGGCTGACCCTCACCTATCTCGGGGACGGCGCCAACAACATGGCCCACTCGTACCTCCTCGGCGGCGCGCTGGCGGGCATGCACGTGCGGGTCGGCTCGCCCGACGGGTACGACCCGGACCCGGCTGTGCTGGCCCGGGCCCGGGAGATCGCCGAGGGTACGGGGGGCTCGGCCGCGCACGTCCGCGACCCGCACGCGGCCGCCGAGGGCGCCGACGTGCTGGCGACAGACACCTGGGTGTCCATGGGTCAGGAGGGCGAGTCCGAAGGCCGGGCGGCCACTTTCGTGCCGTACGCCGTCGATGACGCCGCCCTTGCCCGAGCCGCGAACGGCGCCGTGGTACTGCACTGCCTGCCCGCCTACCGGGGCAAGGAGATCGCGGCATCGGTCATCGACGGCCCGCGCAGTGTGGTGTGGGACGAGGCCGAGAACCGGCTGCACGCCCAGAAGGCCCTGCTGACCTGGTTGCTGAACCAGCGATGACCTCACAGCTGGCCACCAGCCGGACCGCGCGGCACCGACGCATCGTCGAGCTGCTCGAAACCCGGCGGGTCCGGTCACAGCCCGAGCTCGCCCGGCTGCTCGCGGACGACGGGGTCGCCGTCACCCAGACCACCCTCTCCCGCGACCTCGAGGAGCTCGGCGCCGTGAAGATCCGCGACGCCGGCGACCTGGTCTACGCGGTGCCCGCCGAGGGCGGTGACCCGACGCCCCGCCTGGCGCCGGTGAACGGTGAGGGCGCGGCCCGGTTGTCCCGGCTGGCCGGCGAGCTGCTCGTCTCCGCCGACGCCTCGGCGAACCTCGTGGTCCTGCGTACCCCGCCCGGCGCCGCGCAGTTCCTGGCGTCGGCGATCGACCGGTCGGCCCCGACCGACGTCATCGGCACCATCGCCGGCGACGACACGGTCCTGCTGATCGCCCGCGACCCGGACGGCGGAGCGGCCGTCGCCGAGCGGATGCTGCGGCTGTCGGTGTCGGTCGCCGAGTCCACCGGGCCTACCAGTTCCACCCCCACCGGTCTCGCGGCCGGTCCAACCCCCAGTCCCATCACCGACGAAGGAGACAGCTCGTGACCGAGCGGGTCGTGCTCGCCTATTCCGGAGGCCTCGACACCTCCGTTGCCATCGGCTGGATCGCCGAGGAGACCGGCGCCGAGGTGGTCGCGGTCGCCGCCGACGTGGGCCAGGGAGGTGAGGACCTCGAGACCATCCGGAAGCGTGCCCTCGCCTGCGGCGCGGTCGAGTCGGTGGTGGTCGACGTCAAGCAGGAGTTCGCCGAGCAGTACTGCCTCCCGGCCCTGCGTACGAACGCCCTCTACCTGGACCGGTACCCGCTCGTGTCCGCGCTCTCCCGGCCGGTCATCGTCAAGCACCTGGTCGCAGCCGCGCGCGACCACGGCGCCTCGACGGTCGCCCACGGCTGCACCGGCAAGGGCAACGACCAGGTGCGGTTCGAGGTTGGTGTAGGAGCCCTCGCGCCTGATCTGCGTGTGCTCGCTCCGGTCCGGGACTCGGGCATGACCCGGGACAAGGCGATCGGGTTCGCCGAGGAGAAGGGCCTGCCCATCGACGTCACCAAGAAGTCGCCGTACTCGATCGACCAGAACCTGTGGGGCCGGGCGGTGGAGACCGGGTTCCTCGAGGACATCTGGAACGCGCCGATCGAGGACGTCTACGACTACACCGCCGACCCGGCGCTGCCGCGGGAGCCCGACGAGGTCGTCATCACGTTCCAGCGGGGGGCGCCGGTTGCCATCGACGGCCGACCGGTAGACATGCTCGAGGCGGTGCTGGAGCTCAACCGGCGTGCGGGCGCACAGGGGGTCGGGAGGATCGACCTTGTGGAAGACCGGCTGGTCGGCATCAAGAGCCGGGAGGTCTACGAGGCCCCCGGTGCCCTGGCCCTGATCACCGCCCACCAGGAGCTGGAGAACGTCACCGTCGAGAGGGACCTGGCCCGGTTCAAGCGCACCGTCGACCAGCGGTGGGGCGAGCTGGTCTACGACGGCCTGTGGTTCTCACCGCTCAAGCGGGCCCTGGACGCGTTCGTCGAGGACGCGAACGCCCACGTCTCCGGCGACGTGCGGCTGACCCTGCACGGCGGCCGAGCAGTGGTGACCGGGCGGCGCAGCGAGGAGTCGCTCTACGAGTACGAGTGGGCGACGTACGACTCGGGTGACGTCTTCGACCAGTCGCTGGCGAAGGGCTTCGTCGAGCTCTGGGGTCTTCCGTCGAAGATGGCCGCCCGTCGGGACCACCGCACAGCCAGTGGCAACGCCGAACCCGGCCGGTGATCCCGCCGATTCCCGAACGCCCCCGACCGCCCTGGCGCGCCCCGGCATTGACCACGTATACGTGGTCAGTGCCCACTGCGCTCGGCGTAGACGCCTGCTGACGTGATCTCAT
This sequence comes from Sporichthyaceae bacterium, assembly GCA_013698395.1. Taxonomy (GTDB): domain Bacteria; phylum Actinomycetota; class Actinomycetes; order JACCUZ01; family JACCUZ01; genus JACCUZ01. The sequence continues at coordinate 4,287 of JACCUZ010000105.1, read as the reverse complement.
GCCTTGCGAAGTGAGCGTCCGTCGTCCCTGTCCGTCGCCGGTAAGGAGGCCTCCCGAGTGAGCGAGAGCAGTGGCTCGTCGACGCGGCTGTGGGGCGGTCGCTTCGGCCGCGAGCCGAGCGAGGCACTGACCCGGCTGTCGGTCAGCGTCCACTTCGACTGGCGGCTCGCCCCGCATGATCTCGCCGCCTCACGCGCCCACGCGCGGGTTCTGCATCGCGCCGACCTGCTGACCGAAGCCGAGCTGGCCAGCATGATCGGGGCCCTCGATGACCTCGACGCGGCTGTCCGCGACGGGTCGTTCCGGCCGACATCGGAAGACGAGGACGTCCACACTGCCCTGGAGCGGGGGCTGTTGGAGCGCCTGGGCGCCCTCGGCGGCAAGCTCCGAGCCGGCCGCAGCCGCAACGACCAGGTCGCCACCGACCTTCGGCTCTACCTGCGCGACGCCGCCCGCCAGGTGGTCGCGAGGGTCGCCGAGCTCGAGACGGCGCTGATTGGCCTGGCCGAGCGGCACCGGGGCACGCCCATGCCCGGCATGACCCACCTGCAGCACGCACAGCCCGTGCTGCTCGCCCACCACCTGCTGGCGCACGTCCACGCCTTTGCGCGCGACGTCGACCGCTTCCAGGACTGGGATGACCGGGCCGCCCTCTGCCCTCTCGGTGCCGGCGCCCTGGCCGGCTCGTCGCTCGCGGTGGACCCGGTCGCGGTCGCGTCGGAGCTCGGCTTCCGCGCTCCGGTCGCCAACTCGATCGACGCGGTCAGCGACCGGGACTTCGTGGCGGAGTTCTGTTTCGTCGCAGCCCTGCTCGGCATCCACCTGTCCCGGCTGGGGGAGGAGATCTGCCTGTGGGCGACCACCGAGTTCGGCTGGGTCGAGATCGACGACGCCTACGCCACGGGGTCCTCGATCATGCCGCAGAAGAAGAACCCTGACGTCGCCGAGCTCGCTCGGGGCAAGTCGGGCCGGCTCGTCGGCAACCTCACGTCCCTGCTCGTCACCCTCAAGGGTCTGCCGTTGGCCTACGACCGGGACCTGCAGGAGGACAAGGAACCCGTCTTCGACTCGGTGGAGCAGCTGCTGCTCGTCCTGCCCGCCGTCGCGGGGATGGTGGCCACCCTCGGTGTGGACGACGAGCGGCTCGCCGCGGTGGCGGCGACGGGGCACGCGCTCGCAACCGACGTCGCCGAGTGGCTCGTCCGGACCGGGGTGCCGTTCCGGGACTCGCACGAGGCCGCGGGGCGCCTGGTGCGTCACTGCGTCGACCACGGGATCGAGCTGTGGGAGGTTGAGGACTCGGCGCTGCAGTCGATCGACCACCGACTCACGCCTGAGGTCCGGTCGGTCCTGTCTGTACGAGGGTCGCTCGCGTCCCGGTCCAGCTACGGTGGCACCGCTCCGGCCCGGGTCGCGGAGCAGTTGTCAGCGCTTGCCGACGCCGCGCACGGGCACGCCTCCTGGGCCAGCGGTGCCGACTGACCCCCTCCCTCCGTCGTTCTACGACCGGCCGGTCCTCCAGGTGGCCCGGGACCTGCTGGGGGCCACGGTGGAGCACCGCAGCCCGGTGGGCGCGGTGGCGGTGCGGTTGACCGAGGTCGAGGCCTACGACGGTGAGGATGACCCCGGCTCGCATGCCTTCCGCGGTCAGACCCCTCGCAACGCGGTGATGTTCGGGCCGCCGGGCCGGGTCTATGCGTACTTCACCTACGGCATGCACTGGTGCATGAACCTCGTCTGCGGACCGGAGGGCAGGGCCTCTGCTGTGTTGCTCCGGGCGGGGGAGGTCGTGAGGGGTCACGAGCTCGCCGCCGCGCGACGTACGTCGTCACGAGGCGCCCGTGACCTGGCCCGGGGGCCCGCGCGCCTGACAACGGCACTGGGCGTGGACCGGGCGCTCGACGGTGCGGACGCCACCGCCCCCCGGTCGCCGCTCGTGGTGCACGCCGCACCGGCCTTGCAGTCCACGCACGTTCGGTGCGGTCCCCGGGTAGGCGTGGGCGGTGGCGCCCACCTGCCCTGGCGGTTCTGGCTCGATGGCGAGCCGACAGTGTCCGCGTACCGCCCGGCGGTATCACGTCGCCGTCGAACCGGCTGATCAGGCAGGCTGTCGCTTGTGACCAGCGCGGACGACCTGCTCCAGGACCTGCAGTGGCGAGGCCTGATCGCCTCCAGCACCGACCTCGGAGCGCTGCGCGAGGTCCTCGACGCGGGGCCAGTGACCTACTACTGCGGGTTCGACCCCACCGCTCCGAGTCTGCACATCGGCAACCTGGTCCAGATCCTCACGCTGCGCCGGCTGCAGCTGGCTGGACACCGGCCGCTTGCCCTCGTGGGCGGAGCGACCGGCCTCATCGGTGACCCCAAGCCGTCGGCGGAACGCACCCTCAACGACCGGGAGACCGTCGCGACCTGGGTGGAGCGGGTGCGCCGGCAGATCGAGCCGTACCTCGCGTTCGACGGCGACAACCCGGCGCTGATGGTGAACAACCTCGACTGGACGGCCCCGATGTCGGCCATCGACCTGCTTCGTGACGTAGGCAAGCACTTCAGGGTGAACAAGATGATCAGCAAGGAGGCGGTCAGTGCCCGCCTCCACTCCGATGCAGGCATCTCCTACACGGAGTTCAGCTACCAGATCCTGCAGGGCATGGACTTTCTCGAGCTCTACCGCCGTCACGGCTGCGTCCTGCAGACGGGTGGAAACGACCAGTGGGGCAACCTCACGGCCGGGCTCGATCTCATCCACCGGGTCGAGGGCAGGTCGGTGCACGCGTTCGCGACCCCGCTGATCACCAAGGCCGACGGTACGAAGTTCGGCAAGACCGAGTCCGGCACCGTGTGGCTCGATCCCGCGATGACCACGCCGTACGCCTTCTACCAGTTCTGGGTCAACGCCGACGACAAGGACGTCCTTGCCTACCTCAAGGTGTTCTCCTTCCGGTCGCGGGCCGAGATCGAGCAGCTGGCGCAGGCTGCCCTCGCCCGGCCGGCCGCCCGTGAGGCCCAGCGGGCCCTGGCCGACGAGCTGACCGAGCTCGTACACGGCACGCAGGAGCGCGATGCGGTGGCGGCGGCCAGCCGGGCCCTGTTCGGCAGCGGCGTTCTGGACGAGCTCCCCGCGGCGACCCTCGAGGCGGCTCTCGCCGAGCTGCCGCTGGCAACCGTCACGATGGCCGAGGGAGGCGCCCTGCCGTCCGTCGTGGAGATGCTCGCCTCGACCGGGCTGTGCGCCAGCCGATCGGCGGCGCGCCGGGCGGTCGAGGAGGGCGGGGCCTACCTCAACAACATCCGGGTGACCGACGTGGAGGCCCGACCCGGCCTAGCCGACCTGCTTGCGGGCCGCTGGCTCGTGCTGCGTCGCGGCAAGCGCCAGCTCGCGGCGGTCGCCCTCGCGAGCCCGCGTACAGCCGTTGGCCTGCCGTGAGGCCGGTGGCTTGCCGTGAGGCCGGTGACTTGCATCGCGGAGAAGGGCTGTTAGGCTTCCGGACGTTCCCCGGCAGGGAGATACGGACACCGGTCAGGTGGCCGTTCCGCCGGTGGGGCCACACGGATTCGCGGTTCGCAGTTCCGGTTGCGTAGGCGGTCAGCGTGTGGCGGGCGGCTGCGGAGTGAGTTTGACACTCCGTTACCACCTGGGTAGATTTGAACGGTTGCCCCGAGAACAAGCCGAAAGGCTTCCATCGGTGTGCGCCCGCTCCTTGAGAACTCAACAGCGTGCCAAAAGTCAATGCCAAACAACCCCGTCCGGGTCGGCTTTGAACGACTCTGAAGAGTCGTGCCGAGTCGTCCCGACGGAAATTCCTTTGGTACATGACAGACGACTATCTATTTGCTAGTTACGTCTGCAGTGCCAGATCGCTCGAGGTCTCGCCAGACCTCGGGCGCTCTTCATAATGTTGGCACCAGCGCTTGCGCGGGTGTCGAAGACATTTACGGAGAGTTTGATCCTGGCTCAGGACGAACGCTGGCGGCGTGCTTAACACATGCAAGTCGAACGGTGAACCCGACTTCGGTCGGGGGATCAGTGGCGAACGGGTGAGTAACACGTGACCAACCTGCCTCTAGCTCTGGGATAACTCCGGGAAACCGGAGCTAATACCGGATACGAGACCTTGCGGCATCACGAGGTCTGGAAAGTTTTTCGGCTAGGGATGGGGTCGCGGCCTATCAGCTTGTTGGTGGGGTAATGGCCTACCAAGGCGACGACGGGTAGCCGGCCTGAGAGGGCGACCGGCCACACTGGGACTGAGACACGGCCCAGACTCCTACGGGAGGCAGCAGTGG
>JACCUZ010000076.1 GCA_013698395.1 Sporichthyaceae bacterium | reverse complement strand
GCACAGGAGCACGCAGGGGTGCCCGGGCCGCTGGTGCTGGTGCCCGCCCCCTCCAGGCCGGCTGCCGTGCGGGCCCGCGGCCACGACCACGCCGTACGGCTGGCTCGGCGGGCTGCGGCTGTGCTGCGTAGCCAGGGTGTGGATGCCGCGGTCCTGGCGGTGCTGCGGGTCCGCGGCGGGGTCGTGGACCAGGCGGGGTTGTCTGCGGCGGAGCGCGCCGCCAACCTGGCGGGGGCGATGCGGGTGCCCGATCACCTGACCCATCTGGTGACCGGCCGTCGGCTGGTCCTCGTCGACGACGTGGTCACGAGCGGGGCGACCCTCGCGGAGGCAGCCCGGGCGTTACGGGCCGCGGGGGCGGCGCAGGTGACCGGAGCGGCACTGGTGGCCGCGACCGTCCGCCGCCACCGCAGTGGAACCGGCGGTCGAGACGCAGCCGCTGGGAGGCTGTTGCCCGGCCGGGGAGGGGGCTAGCGTTCCGTCATGGCACCCGCCCGGGTCCGTGGTTGCGTCGGATCGGATGCCCCTCGCGGGGCGAAGGTCCGACAAGCCGATGCCAGCCGCAGGCGAAACGGCCCACGTAAGGCGACTTCTCGTCGACCGATCACGGTGCGGCTTAGGAATAAGTCCTGCCCCGCCGAAGAACCCGATGTTCTCCGGACCGGGAGAAGGGGAGTAGTGGCCGCGACGGCTGCGAGACCCTCAGCAGGCGGATGTGGGGTCGAAGACCAGGTCGGCCGGGCGGGTGTCCCCGTACGGGGGCCTGCTGGCGCACTCGCTCGAGACGTGGAGGGTCATCTTCGTGGACATTGTCGTCAAGGGTCGTCACACCGAGGTTCCGGAGCGGTTCCGTCAGCATGTGGCGGAGAAGCTTGCCAAGATCGAGAAACTCGACCCCAAGGTGATCAGTGTCGACGTCGAGTGCTCGCAGGAGCGCAACCCCCGGCTCGCCGACCAGCGTGAACGCATCGAGCTGACCATCCGCTCCCGCGGCCCCGTGGTCCGCGCCGAGGCCGCCGCACCGGACTGCTACGCCGCGCTCGACGCCGCGGTGAGCAAGCTGGAGAACCGGCTGCGCCGGGCCCACGACCGCCGCCGCGTGCACCACGGCGCCAAGTCGCCCGTGTCGGTGGCCGCGGCGACAGCTGGGCTGGCGGAGAGCAACGGCTCGGCGGGTCCCTCCCTCAGGGCGACCGGCGACCATGACCGCGGCAACGACGGCTCAGCCGCCGACGCGATGTACGTGCGCGAGAAGGTGCATGCCGCGGTTCCCATCAACCTCGACCAGGCGTTGTACGAGATGGAGCTGGTCGGTCACGACTTCTACCTCTTCGTCGACGTCGAGACCCGCCAGCCGAGCGTGGTCTACCGCCGTCGCGGCTACGACTACGGCGTCATCCGACTGGCCGTCTGACCGACCCCGGACGTGCCATAGTTCACCCCGATCCAGCCGTCTCTGGCTGGGACAGAAGGAGGCCGGGCGGTGAGCGAGGGCAGGAGCGACGGGTCGGGCGCCTCCGCCCCGGGATCCGGTCCGGGTGAGCCCATCCGTGTCCTGGTCGTCGACGACCACGCGTTGTTCCGCCGTGGTCTGGAGATGGTGCTGGGGCAGGAGCCCGACATCGCGGTCGTCGGGGAAGCCGGTGACGGGGCGGAGGCCCTCGAGCTGGCGTCCGCCCTGTTGCCCGACATCGTCCTGATGGACGTCCGGATGCCGCGTCGCAGCGGGATCGAGGCGTGCAGCGCCATCAAGGACGTCGTGCCGAGTGCCAAGATCGTGATGCTGACGATCTCCGACGACGAAGCGGACCTCTACGAGGCGGTCAAGGCCGGCGCCAGCGGTTACCTGCTCAAGGAGATCTCGATCGACGAGGTCGCCGCGGCGATCCGCTCGGTCGCCGGCGGGCAGTCGTTGATCAGCCCGTCGATGGCATCCAAGTTGCTCGCCGAGTTCGCGATGATGATCAAGAAGGGTGACGAGCGCCAGCAGGTGCCCGCACCGCGGCTCACCGACCGCGAGCTCGAGGTGCTCAAGCTGGTGGCCAGGGGCCTGAACAACCGGGACATCGCCAAGGAGCTGTTCATCAGCGAGAACACCGTCAAGAACCACATCCGCAACATCCTCGAGAAGCTGCAGCTGCACTCCCGGATGGAAGCCGTGGTCTACGCCGTGCGCGAGAAGCTGCTCGAGATCACCTGAACCGCGGTGCCTAGGACGGGGTGGCGACCCGGAGCACGGCTCGGGAGACCAGGTGGACCCTTGAGTCGCTCGCCGAGCGACCGAGCTCAATCGTCACCGCCCGGCCGTCGAGGCGGCTGTTGTGCCAGTCGGTCAACGTGCCGTGGCAGCCGCCACCGCAGTCGAAGCGTCGCACCGGGAGCCCAGTCTCCCAGCTCAGCCGCCGGACGAGGGCCATCGACTTCGCGCGGTAGGAGTCGACGCCGTAGAGCGGCTGGTGCAGGACAACGGTGGTCCAAGGCCGTACGTCGCGCAGGAACGCCGTCATCGCCCGTGTCTCCGGCTCACTGGCCGCCGACGGTCCTGACCACTTCGCCGTTGCGGCACCGGCCTCGACCCAGTTCTGCGGGAAGTTGCGGTTGAGGTCGACGCCGCGCGCGTTCGTCCGCCGGTCGGCCGAGGTCCCGTCCGGGTTCATCGTGGCGATCAGCCACAGGTCGACACCGACGGGCAGCACCGCGGCGCGCAACCGGCGTACGACGCGCAGGCCGGCCCGCTCGTCGCCGTGCATGCTGCCCACCACGACCGCCGACCGGCCTGCGCCGTCGGCCCAGCGGTGCACCGCCAGAATCGGCCGGCCGCTCACCGACGTGCCGATGCGCACCTCCTCCTGGTGGATCTCGAGCGCGGTGGCGTGCGTCGTCGAGGTGGCGGCGAGCACCAGCGCAGCGACGATCAGCAAGGGGACGGGGCGTCTCACGGTGGCATCCTCCCAGGAGGTGTCGGCGGTGCATGGCAGCATCGGTTCCCGTGACGGGGCCGCCGGTGCGCTTGACGGCCGCGCGGGCCCGCCGGGTCGCGGTCGCCGCCCAGGGCCTGGCCGCCCCCCGACCTGAAGCCCCCGGTATGCGACACCTGACGGCCACCGTCGAGCGCATCGGCCTGCTGCAGATCGACAGCGTCAACGTGCTGACCCGAGCCCACTACCTGCCGCTGTTCTCGCGGCTCGGCCCCTACGACCGCGCGCTGCTCGACCGCGCCACCAGCCGCGCGCCGCGCCGGCTGGTGGAGTACTGGGCGCACGAGGCGAGCCTCGTTCCCCCGGCGACCCACCGGCTGCTGCGGTGGCGGATGCGCCGCTGGCGCGAGGACGCCTGGGGCGGCATGAGATCGGTCGCAGAGCAACAGCCGGAGCTCGTCAAGGCGGTGCACGCCGAGGTGGCGAGCCGGTCGTCGCCGATGACGGCAGGTCAGGTGGAGGTCGCGCTGGCTCACCACGCCCCCCGCACCAAGGTGGAGTGGGGGTGGAACTGGTCGGAGGTCAAACGCGCCCTGGAGTACCTGTTCTGGGCCGGCGAGGTCAGCTCCGCCGGCCGGACGGCGTCGTTCGAGCGCCGCTACGCGCTGCCCGAACGCGTTCTACCAGCCGCGCTGGCGCACCAGCCCGACCCCACCGACGAGGAGGCCTTCCTCGACCTGGTCCGCATCGCCGCCCGCGCCCACGGGGTCGCCAGCGAGGCGTGCCTACGTGACTACTTCCGGCTCCGCCAGGACGACACCCGTGCCGCTGTGCGTGCCCTGGTCGACGCCGGGGAGCTGGTGCCGGCGCAGGTGGAGGGCTGGGCCCGCACCGCGTACCTCCACCAGGACGCGCGTGTCCCGCGGTCGGTGCACGGCCGCGCCCTGTTAGTCCCCTTCGACCCGCTCGTGTGGACCCGATCCAGGGTCGAGACGCTGTTCGACTTCCGGTACCGCCTGGAGATCTACGTTCCGATCGAGAGACGGGTGCACGGCTACTACGTGCTCCCTTTCCTGCTTGGTGACCGGCTGGTGGCCAGGGTCGACCTCAAGGCCGACCGGCAGGCGGCAGGTGGCGCAGGGGTGTTGCGGGCGCGTTCGGCATTCCGGGAGCCGCATGCCCCGCCCGACACCGCCCATCAGCTGGCCGGCGAGCTCGAGGAGATGGCCCGGTGGCTGGGCCTCAGCGGCGTCGAGATCGAACCCCGAGGTGACCTGGCCGACGCGTTGTCAGTCGCTGTCAGTCGCGGGGGAGCGCCTCGACCGTCCTGAGCCAGTGCTCGGCGAAGGCCGGCCCGTCGACGCTGACCACCAGGTCGACGAGCCGCCGGGCAGGGTCGTCGAAAGAGGTGGTCGCCAGCCGGGCCGCCCCGTCGCCAGCGACCGGGCGCAGCGTCGACGTATGAACCGTGACGCCCGGCCACCCGGCCGCGACGGCAGCCGTGAGTGGGTCGTGGTGGAAGTTCACCAGGTCGTCCGGCAGCCCGGGATGACCCTTCGCCAGAGCCGCCTTGCCGGCGTCGAGGCGGTACGCCCGCGCCTGATCGGCCATCAACCGGCCGAGCGCGCCTGCGGCCCTGAGCCGGGGGAGGTCGCGTTCGCGCAGGTGCACCTGCGCCGTCACCGCGAGCGGGACCAGGGTGAGGCGGCCGGCCCGGGAGCGCACCATGGTCGCCGCGACCGGGTCGCAGGTCACGTTCCAGTCGTCCTCGGCGCCCCACTGCGGCAGGCCGGGCTGGGGCGGCTCGACGAAGCCGCCCATCAGGAAGACGCGGGTCCCGGCCAGCGCCCCGGGCGAGCGCTGCTCCAGCAGGGCGAGAGTCGTCGCCGGGCCGATACCCACGACCACCGCACCGGCGGCCACCGACGCGCTGAGCAGGTCGAGTGCCCCGGATAGCGGACCGGGTTTGGGAGGTACCTCCGCCGGCCAGTACGGCGCGCCAGGGAATTGACGGCCCGAGGGTCGACCAGTGCTCAGGGATGCCTCGGCGCCAGCGGCGACGGGCACGTCACGGCGTCCGGCGAGGTGCAGCACCTCGCTGACGTAGCCGGCCCGCTGCCCGCCAGGGTCGTCGACGGTCGTGACACCGACCAGCTGGACGTCGGGGCGTCCGAGGAGGTAGGTCAGCGCCGCGACGTCGTCGGGGTCGCTGCCGAGGTCGGTGTCCAGGTGGATCCGCACGCTGTCACCGCAGCTCGCCCGGGAGGAGCCCGGCGACCCAGCCGTCGAGCCGGTCGCCTCGGTGCAGCAGCCGTGCGCGACAGGTGCCTTCCCGGCGGAACCCGAGCTTCTCCGCCACGCGCCACGAGGCGTCGTTGCCCACACCGGCCCACCACTCGATGCGGCCCAGCGCCAGCACCTCGAAGCCGAAGCGGCAGACCAGCCGACCGGCGTCGGTCATCACCCCGCGGCGCCTGGCCCATGGCGCGGTCCAGAAACCGATCTCGCGCATGGACGCGTCGCGGGCGTGCAGCCCCACCATGGCGAGCAGGGAGCCGTTCCCGGCGTCGGTCACGGCGAAGGTCATCTCGCCGTCCTCGGCTCCCCAGCGGTCCCGCCGCGATCCGACGAAGTCACGGGCGTGGGAGGTGTTGTAGGGCACCGGCACCGGGACCCATCGGGCGAGGTCCGGGTCCTGACACGCCGCTGTGATGGGGTCCACGTCGCGCTCGTCGGGCAGCCGCAGCAGAAGGCGGCCGTCGGTCAGGGACACGGGCTCGGGTAGGTGCACGCAAGCCATCCAACCCGGCAGGCGCCCCGCGATCCAGCAGTGAGCACGCCGGGTGCGCCTACGATGGCAGACCGGTGCCCTCCGTGCGCCGACGACCGTCCACAGCTCGAGGAGTCCCCGCGTGCCCGCCTTCTTCGACAAGATGCTCCGCGCCGGCGAGGGCAAGATCCTGCGCAAGCTCACGGCGATCGCCGGCCAGGTCAACGCGATCGAGGACGACTTCTCCGCGATGAGCGACGTGGAGCTGCGAGCCATGACCGACGAGTTCCGCAGCCGACTGGTCGACCCGGACCGGCCCCAGACCCTCGACGACATCCTTCCGGAGGCGTTCGCGACGGTACGTGAGGCTGCCCGTCGCACGCTGGGGCAGCGCCACTTCGACGTCCAGATCATGGGGGGAGCGGCGCTGCACCTCGGCAACATCGCGGAGATGAAGACAGGTGAGGGCAAGACCCTGGTCGCTACCCTCCCGTGCTACCTCAACGCGCTGGAAGGCCACGGCGTCCACGTCGTCACCGTGAACGACTACCTCGCGGAGTACCAGTCCGAGCTGATGGGTCGGGTGCACCGCTTCCTCGGTCTCGAGGTCGGCGTGATCCTGGCCCAGATGCGCCCGGAGGAGAGACGAAAGCAGTACGGGGCGGACATCACCTACGGCACCAACAACGAGTTCGGCTTCGACTACCTGCGCGACAACATGGCCTGGTCGCGTGAGGAGCTCGTGCAGCGGGGGCACCACTTTGCCGTCGTCGACGAGGTGGACTCGATCCTCATCGACGAGGCCCGCACCCCGCTGATCATCAGCGGTCCCGCCGACCAGGCGACGAAGTGGTACGCCGACTTCGCCCGCATCGTCGCCCGCCTCACCCGTGACGTCGACTACGAGGTGGACGAGAAGAAGCGCACGATCGGCGTGCTCGAGCGGGGTGTCGAGCGGGTCGAGGACAACCTGGGCATCGACAACCTCTACGAGTCGGCGAACACGCCTCTCGTCGGCTACCTCAACAACGCCATCAAGGCCAAGGAGCTGTTCAAGCGCGACAAGGACTATGTCGTCATGAACGGTGAAGTCCTCATCGTCGACGAGCACACGGGACGCATGCTGGCCGGCCGGCGGTACAACGAGGGCATGCACCAGGCGATCGAGGCCAAGGAGGGGGTGGAGATCAAGCAGGAGAACCAGACGCTGGCCACGATCACCCTGCAGAACTTCTTCCGGCTCTACCAAAAGCTCTCAGGCATGACCGGTACGGCCACCACCGAGGCCTCCGAGTTCGCCCAGATCTACAAGCTGGGCGTGGTGCCCATCCCGACCAACAAGGAGATGGTCCGCCTCGACCAGGCCGACCTCGTCTACAAGACCGAGGAGGCGAAGTTCGCGGCTGTCGTCGACGACATCGTCGGGCGGCACGACAAGGGCCAGCCCGTTCTGGTGGGTACCGTCAGCGTCGAGAAGTCCGAGCTCCTGTCCGGTCTGCTGAAGAAGCGCGGCGTGCGCCACGAGGTCCTCAACGCCAAGCAGCATGACCGCGAGGCAACGATCGTCGCGGAGGCCGGGCGCAGGGGCGCGGTCACAGTGGCGACCAACATGGCCGGCCGAGGCACGGACATCATGCTGGGCGGCAACGTCGAGTTCCTCGCCGACCATGACCTGCGCGCCAAGGGCCTCGACCCGGTGGAGACCCCGGAGGACTACGAGAAGTCGTGGGCCGACGCGGTCGAGGAGGTGAAGAGCCGAGTCACTGCGGAGCACGACGAGGTAACGTCGCTGGGCGGGTTGTACGTGCTCGGCACCGAGCGCCATGAGTCCCGCCGCATCGACAACCAGCTGCGCGGTCGCTCTGGTCGTCAGGGCGACCCGGGGGAGTCCCGCTTCTACCTCTCGCTGGGTGACGACCTGATGCGGTTGTTCAACGCAGCGATGGTGGAGTCCTTCCTCACCCGGTTCAACATCCCCGAGGACGTCCCGATCGAGTCGAAGATGGTGACCAACGCCATCCGCTCGGCGCAGACCCAGGTCGAGGCGCAGAACTTCGAGATCCGCAAGAACGTCCTGAAGTACGACGAAGTTCTGAACCGACAGCGGACCGTGATCTACGAGGAGCGACGCCGGGTTCTCGAAGGGGCGGACCTCCATGAGCAGATCCGGCACATGGTCGACGACGTCGTCGAGGGTTACGTCGTCGCGGCGACCAGCGAAGGGTTCGCGGAGGAGTGGGACCTGGACCAGCTCTGGACGGCGCTGCGAACGCTCTATCCGGTGTCGGTCACCGTGGAGGAGCTCGAGGAGGCCTCTGGTGGGGACCGGGCGGGGCTCTCGGCCGAGTTCCTGGTCGAGGAGCTCAAGGCCGACGCGCAGGCCGCGTACGACGCTCGTGAGGAGCAGCTCGGCGCGGAGGTCATGCGCGAGCTCGAGCGGCGCGTGGTGCTCTCGGTGCTGGACCGCAAGTGGCGCGAGCACCTGTACGAGATGGACTACCTGCAGGAGGGGATCGGGCTGCGGGCGATGGCCCAGCGCGACCCGCTGGTCGAGTACCAGCGCGAGGGCTACAACATGTTCGCGGCGATGATGGACGCCATCAAGGAGGAGTCGGTCGGTTACGTCTTCAACCTCGAGGTGCAGGTCGACCAGGACGCCCCGCAGGAGGAGGCGCCCGACGAGGGTCATCCCGAGGTGGTCGCCAAAGGGCTGGACTCACCACGCCGGCCGACGCAGCTGCAGTACACCGCCCCGACGGTCGACGGAGACTCGGGGGGCCGGTCCGTTTCCGCGGGCAGTGACCTCGCCGATGACGAGTTCGCCGACGTGCCACGCAACTCACCATGTCCGTGTGGGTCGGGCAAGAAGTTCAAGCGCTGCCACGGCGACCCGCGCGTGCGGGCCGGCCAGCGCAGCCAGCCCAGCTAGCGCAGCCAGCCCAGCTGGCCCAGCTCGAGGGCGGTGCACTGCCAGCGGCCGTCGAGGCCCTCCAGGCGCAGCGCCACCGCGGTCGTCCGCAGCCCGCGGCGCACCATGGCTGCGATCTCGGCAACTCCATCGACAGGCTCGGTCACGTGCACCGAGCGGACTACTGCCCGGCTGGTTATCGATGCTGCCGCCGCGCCGAGCAGCGTGACGTGACCGCCGATCTCCTCGTAGACCTCGGCGCTCGTCCAGCGCACCAGTTGACCCACTGGCCGATCCCCCGCGAGCACCTCGACGACGGCCTGCACGAAGCGGCCGGCCCAGGGGCAGGGGTCTGGCAGCACGGCGCTGGTCGTCGGCTGCGGACCGAAGTCGACCTCGTCGTCCTCCTCGTCAGCCATCGGCCGTACCGCCGGAGGTGGCACCAGGCGCAGCCCGGCAGGTGCGACCGGCACCGCAGGCACGCCACTGGGGAGGATGAAGGCGAGGGCGAGGGTGCCCTGCACGGTCGCACCCTGGCGGTCAGGCAGCCGCTCGCGGTGGGGCACTTCGTCGTCGTAGGGCGGCTCGCAGTCGGGGACCGGGAGCCGTCGCAGGATGGGCCCTGGAGCGACGCCGGGGCTGCTCATGGGAACTCCTTCGGTCGGAAGTGCGCTCAGGCACGCGGGAGACGGAGCACCTGGCCCGGAAGGATCAGGTCGGGTCGCTGGCCGATCACCGCACGGTTGGCTGCATGCCACCGGGGCCACGCTGCGGCCACGTCAGCCGCGTCGGCTCCAGGCCCCAGGTGGCGCGCCGCGATGCCCCACAGGGTGTCGCCGGGGCGCACCATGACGTGATCGGTTGCGTTGTTCGGCCGCGGTGTGGTGCTGACTCGAGGCACCCGGCCGGTCGGCCCGGCTCCGGTCGCTGCGGGCCGGTCCGCAGACCAGTCGGGCAGCTGGGCAGCCTCCCGGTCGGTGCCGCGG
>JACCUZ010000067.1 GCA_013698395.1 Sporichthyaceae bacterium | reverse complement strand
AGCCAAGGCTGCCCAGCCGAACGCAGCGACCGCTGAGACCGCACCCGACCCGTTGAGCACCGTCGCGGATGCCGAGGCCGCGGCAGCCGCGGAGACCCCTCCTGCACGCCGGACGCGCAAGCGCGCCGCACCGAAGTCAGCAGTCGATGCGGCACCGCCCGCGGCGCCGGAGCCGGCCATGCCGGCCGACCCGCCAGCGCTTGCTACGTCGATGCCCGGCCCGCCCGCCCCGGGAGTCCTCTTCCGACCTCCGGAGCCGGTGGCCGCCGAGCCCCCGCTTAGGGCCGCCGCCATGGCGGCTGCCGCCGAGCGGCCCGGTATGGCAGACGGCGCCGACGGTCTGGCAGACGACCACATCTCGCCCTCCGGCCAGGATGAGCCGTCGGAGCCGGCCGAGGATGGTGAGTCGGCTGCCCGCCGTCGCCGACGGGGTGGCCGAGGCCGTCGAGGTCGAGGTCGTGACCGGGACGAGGCTGCCCTCGACGACGCGCAGACAGCTGATGTGTCCGCCGAGGCCGCCGTCGTTGACCCAGTCCTCGCCACAGGGGACACGTCGGCCGACGACAGCGGATCGGAGGCGGCCGACACCGAGCCAGGGGCGACCGAGCCGGGTGATGCCGGGACGCGACGCAGGCGTAGGCGCCGCCGCCGCGGGGGCACTGACAGCGCGGACGGTGAAGAACCGACGCCCGATGACCCGCCGGTCACGGTCGTCCGGGTCCGCGAGCCCCGCGCCACCCGCAGCAAGGTGCGCCCGGACCGCTCCGATGATGACGACGGTGTCCGCTCGGTCAAGGGCTCGACCCGGCTCGAGGCAAAGAAGCAGCGCCGCCGCGAAGGCCGCGAGGCCGGCCGCCGCCGACCCTCGATCATCACCGAGGCCGAGTTCCTCGCCCGCCGAGAGTCGGTCGACCGGACCATGATCGTGCGTCAGACGGGCGAGCGGACCCAGATCGCCGTGCTCGAAGACGACGTCCTCGTCGAGCACTACGTGAGCACCGCGTCGGGTGCGGGCCTGGTCGGCAACGTCTACCTCGGCAAGGTGCAGAACGTCCTGCCTTCCATGGAGGCAGCGTTCGTCGACATCGGCAAGGGTCGAAACGCGGTGCTGTACGCCGGGGAGGTCAACTGGGACGCCGCTGGCCTCGAGGGTCAACCCCGTCGCATCGAGCTGGCGCTCAAGTCCGGCGACCCGGTGCTGGCGCAGGTGACGAAGGACCCGATAGGGCACAAGGGTGCGCGGCTGACCAGTCAGGTGTCCTTGGCCGGGCGCTACCTCGTACTCGTCCCGGGCGGGTCGATGACGGGGATCAGCCGCAAGCTGCCCGACACCGAGCGGTCGCGTCTCAAGGCGATCCTCAAGCGGGTCGTGCCGGAGGGCGCCGGGGTGATCGTGCGGACCGCCGCCGAGGGCGCGAGCGAAGAAGAGCTCGCGCGTGACGTGGCCCGCCTCACCGCGCAGTGGGAGGTCATCGAGAAGAAGTCCGCCAAGGGCGCGTCGGCTCCTGCGCTCTTGTACGGCGAGCCGGACATGACCATCCGGGTGGTCCGCGACATCTTCAACGAGGACTTCGCCCGCCTGGTGATCTCCGGGGACGAGGCATGGGAGATGCTCGAGCCCTACGTCGCTCATGTCGCGCCGGACCTGCGGGAGCGCATGAGCCGGTGGACCGACGAGCAGGACGTGTTCACCGCCCACCGGGTCGACGAGCAGCTGGCCAAGGCGCTGGACCGCAAGGTGTGGCTGCCCAGCGGTGGCTACCTGGTCATCGACCGGACCGAGGCGATGATCGTCGTCGACGTCAACACGGGAAAGTTCACCGGCGCAGGCGGCAACCTCGAGGAGACCGTCACCAAGAACAACCTGGAGGCGGCCGAGGAGATCGTGCGGCAGCTCCGGCTGCGCGACCTCGGCGGCATCATCGTCATGGACTTCATCGACATGGTGCTCGAGAGCAACCGCGACCTTGTCCTGCGCCGGCTGTTGGAGTGCCTCGGACGGGACCGGACCAAGCACCAGGTCGCCGAGGTGACCTCGCTGGGGCTGGTGCAGATGACGCGAAAGCGGGTCGGCCAGGGCTTGCACGAGGTGTTTGCCGAGGCGTGTGACACGTGTAACGGACGTGGCTACCACATCCGTACGGAGCCGGTCGATCATCGTTCCGGAACCGGCAACGACGGAGCGGACCGCAGCGGTGGGTCGCGGAGTAACTCCCGACGCGACAACGGGCGCCCCTCGCCCAAGCCGACGCCGCTGACTGCGTTGACCGGACGGAACGCACCGACGGAACTCGCCCAAGTCGGTGAGCCGGTGACCGAACAGGCCGTCGTGGACCCGGTGGCGGTCCTGGACCCGGTGGCGGTCGTGGACCCGGTGGCCATGGAGGACCCGGTGGAGCCTGACGCGGCCGTCCTGCCCGCCGACGAGGTGCCTGCGAGGAAGCCACGGCGAAGGCGGGCGGCGGTCAGCCCGGTGACCACTCTGTGACAGCGCCGTGACCGACCCGATCCGAGGGCCGGTTTGACCGACACCTGATGGCGTTCGTACCCTTGACCGATCGATCGGCCGGCGCGTCCTCGTGCGGTCGTCCTGGCCTGCCCGCGCAGCGCGTTCGGGCGGGAACCTCATGAGTAGCAGAAAGCGAGTCGGTGACCCCGATGGTGTACGCGATCGTCCGAGCCGGTGGGCGCCAGGAGAAGGTCGCCGTGGGCGACATTCTGGAGATCGACCGGTTGCCGGCTGAGCCTGGGTCATCGATTGAGCTGCCGGTCCTGTTGGTCGTCGACGGCGACGTTGTGACCAGCGACAAGGCGGCACTCGCGAAGGCCACCGTGACCGTGGAGATCGTCGCCGGGACCAAGGGACCGAAGATCGACATCCTGAAGTACAAGAGCAAGACGGGTTACCGCTCGCGGAAGGGTCACCGGCAGAAGCACACGCAGGTCAAGGTGACCGGCATCGAGTCGGGCACGAACTAGCCCGCCCGGCCCCTCCACAACGGCAGCACGCGAAAGGCAGACCACGATGGCCCACAAGAAGGGTGCTTCGTCCACCCGTAACGGTCGTGACTCCAACGCTCAGCGACTCGGCGTCAAGCGCTTCGGCGGCCAGGCCGTGAACGCCGGCGAGATCATCCTCCGGCAGCGCGGCACCCACTTCCACCCCGGCCTGAACGTCGGGCGCGGTGGTGACGACACGCTGTTCGCGCTCGTGGCCGGCGCGGTCGAGTTCGGCAACCGGCGAGGCCGCCGGGTCGTCAACATCGTGCCCGCGGACACGACGGCGGGCTGATCGCCTCCAGCATGGGAGGACCGGCGTGACGACCTTCGTGGACCAGGTCGTCCTGCACGTTGCGGCCGGCGACGGGGGCAACGGCTGCTCGTCGATCCACCGCGAGAAGTTCAAGCCCCTCGGCGGTCCGGACGGTGGCAACGGTGGTCACGGCGGTGACGTGACACTGAAGGTCGACCCGAGCACCACGACGCTGCTGGACTATCACCACTCGCCGCACCGCCGAGCCGGCAGCGGCCGCCCCGGCCAGGGGGGCAACCGGAGCGGGGCCGACGGTCAAGACGTGGTGCTCCCGGTGCCCAACGGCACGGTGGTGCGCACGGCGGACGGTGAGGTGCTGGCCGACTTGGTCGGCGTTGGCACGACGTACGTCCTTGCCCTGGGCGGGCGTGGCGGTCTCGGCAACGCCGCCCTCGCCTCCGCCCGGCGCAAGGCGCCTGGCTTTGCATTGCTCGGGGAGCCGGGGGAGACCGCCGACGTCGTGCTGGAGCTCAAGACCGTCGCCGACGTGGCGCTGGTCGGCTTTCCCAGTGCGGGGAAGTCGAGCCTGGTGGCTGCTCTGTCCGCCGCCCGGCCCAAGATCGCGGACTACCCCTTCACGACTCTGGTGCCCAACCTCGGTGTGGTCGCCGCCGGTGACGTGCGCTACACCATCGCCGACGTGCCTGGCCTTATCCCCGGTGCCAGCGCGGGCAAGGGCCTCGGGCTCGAGTTCCTCCGACACGTCGAGCGGTGCAGCGTGCTCGTGCACGTCATCGACGCCGCGACCATCGACCCCGGACGCGACCCGGTCACCGACCTCGACGTGATCGAGGCCGAGCTGCGGGCGTACGGCGGGCTCGACGACCGGCCCCGCATGGTCGCGTTGAACAAGACCGACGTGCCGGACGCCGCACAGATAGCGGAGATGGTCACGGCCGACCTGACGGCCCGCGGCCTGCAGGTCTTCCCGATCAGCGCTGCGACGCGAGCCGGTTTGCGCGAGCTGTCCTTCGCGATGGCCCAGCTCGTCGCGGCGGCTCGCGCGGCGGCGCCCAAGCCGGAGGCGACCAGGATTGTCCTGCGGCCGCGCGCGGTCGACGCCGTGGACTTCGAGGTGAGCAAGGACGGCGAGCGTTTCGTCGTACGCGGGAGCAAGCCCACCCGGTGGGTGCGGCAGACCGACTTCTCGAACGACGAAGCGGTGGGCTACCTCGCCGACCGCCTCGCTCGGCTCGGGGTGGAGGATGCCCTGCTTGCCGCCGGCGCCCAGCCAGGGGATGACGTCGTGATCGGTGATGGGGACCAGGCCGTCGTCTTCGACTGGGAACCGACGTTGCAGGCCGGCGCCGAGCTGCTGCACGGCCGGCGGGGGACCGACCTGCGCCTGGACCGGCGCTGAGGCAGGTGGTCGACCGTCCCGGAGGCCGCCGGGTCGTCGTCAAGGTCGGCTCCTCCTCCCTTACCAGTGCTGCGGGGGGCCTGGACCGGGATCGCCTCGACGCCCTGGTCGACGCGCTGGCGAGCGCACGTACGGATGGCCATGAGCTGGTGCTGGTCTCCTCGGGGGCGATCGCCTCAGGGTTGACACCCCTGGGCCTGGCGCGGCGGCCCCGCGACCTGGCGACCCAGCAGGCGGCGGCCAGCGTCGGGCAGGGCGTGCTGCTCCACCGGTACACGGAGTCGTGCGCGCGCCACGGCCTCGTGGTGGGCCAGGTGCTGCTCACCGCTGACGACGTCGTCCGGCGCGCGCACTACCGCAACGCCCAGCGCACGTTGTACCGCTTGCTGGACCTCGGCGTGCTGCCTGTCGTCAACGAGAACGACACCGTTGCCACCGAGGAGATCCGCTTCGGTGACAACGACCGCCTGGCGGCGCTGGTCGCCCACCTGGTCCACGCCGAGCTGCTGGTCCTGCTCTCCGACGTCGACGGGCTGTTCGAGAGCGACCCTCGGCGGGGCTCCGGTCGGCTGATCCCTGAGGTCCATGCGCACGACGACCTCGACGGTGTGCGGTTAGGACGTGGCGGTCAGTCAGGCCCGGGCACCGGAGGGATGGCCAGCAAGGTAGCGGCCGCACGGATGGCAGCCGCTGCCGGCATCCGCGCGGTGGTTGCGTCGACGAGTGCTGTGGCGGAGGTGCTGGCGGGCGGTTCGGCCGGGACGTCGTTCGTGCCGACGGCGTCGCGCCTGCCCACCCGACTGCTGTGGCTGGCCTACGCCGCCACTCCTCGCGGGCGACTGCACCTTGACGGGGGAGCAGTGAGTGCGGTGATCGGTCGCCGCATGTCACTGCTGCCTGCGGGCGTCGTGGCCGTAGATGGGGAGTTCGTCGCCGGTGATCCGGTCGACCTCCTTGACGAAAACGGCCACGCCGTGGCCCGGGGACTGGTGAACTTTGACGTGGGCGAGCTGCCGGCTCTGCTCGGGCGGTCGACTCCGGACCTGGCGCGCGAACTCGGGCCGGCGTTCAGCCGTGAGGTCGTCCACCGCGACGAGATCGTGGTGCTGGGATGAGGAAGGCGGTGCGCCAGGTGACCGAGCGTACGTTGTCGCGAGGGCCTGCCCCGCTCCCGCCTGATCGCCCGATGTGGCATGTGACCCTCACCGTGGTGGGGTCGGCGCTCGATCCTGGCGAGGTGCGCGCCGCCCTGGAGCGGCTTACACATGAGCGGCCGTTCCTGCTATCTGCGCGTTACGCGTCCGACCGCGCCGAGCTCAGGTACTGGGAGGAGGCCCCCATCCTCGAGGACGCCGCGGCGTTGGCGCTGCGGCTGTGGGGGGAGCACCGCCGCAGCGCAGAGCTCCCGGAGTGGCGCGTCTCGGGGCTCGAGGTCGTCGACCGCGCCACGTTCCAGCGCCGCGCCATGGACAGCGCCTCGCCCGCCCTGATGCCGGCTGGCGGAGTGCGGCCGTTCTAGAGTGGCCCAATGAGCACCGCCGCTTCCCGTCTGCTGACCGTGGGTGAGACACAGGGCACCGAGCTGCCCGTAGAGCCCTGGGTTCTGGGGGTCGGAGCCTTCGTGGCCCTCGTGCTGTTGCTCCTGGTGACGTTGAGCTTCGGCAAGGATCGCTGAGCTGACCGAGCCCGAGAGGTCAGCCGCGCCCCGGCTGGGCGTGATGGGTGGCACGTTCGACCCGGTGCACCATGGACACCTGGTCGCGGCCAGCGAGGTGGCCGCCCGCTTCGACCTCGACGAGGTCCTCTTCGTCCCGACCGGTCATCCCTGGCAGAAGCCGGGGGTCGCGGTCACCCCCGCCGAGCACCGCTACCTGATGACCGTTATCGCGACGGCCGCGAACCCACACTTCACGGTCAGCCGGGTCGACATCGATCGGCCAGGGCCGACGTTCACGATCGACACGTTGCGTGATCTGCGCGCGGAGAGGGGCCCTGCCGCGCAGCTGTTCTTCATCACCGGCGCTGACGCTCTTGCCCAGATCCTCGGCTGGAAGGCGGCCGACGACCTTTTCAACCTTGCCCATTTCATCGGCGTCACCCGGCCGGGCCACCACTTGTCGACCGATGGGCTCCCCGCGGAGCGGGTCAGCATGATGGAGGTGCCGGCCATGGCCATCTCCTCGACCGACTGCCGCGAGCGGGTACGTCGCGGCGAGCCTGTGTGGTATCTCGTGCCCGACGGTGTCGTGCAGTACATCGCCAAGCACCGGCTCTACCCGCCAGGTGAGGCACCCGCCACCGGGACCACCGAGTGAGTGGCCGGCACCGGAGGCCCGGGGCAGACGTCGCGGCCGACCCGTTGGCCGATGTCGACCTCGCCGAGCGCCTCGGCTCGATCTCGACCATTCGGGTCGCGCCGACGCCGGAGACCCCGCTCACCCTGCGGGTGCCGCCACGTCGTAGCCGCGCGGCCGAACGAGCTCGCCGTCGCTCCCTCATCAGGCGACGTGTCCTCCTCGGCCTCGCCGGAGTCGGGGCTGTCGTGACTGTGGTCGCCGTCGTAGTTGCTCTGACTGGCGGAGTGGTCATCCCGGGCCGAGACGGGAACGACGCCCCGCAGCGGGTTGCGACGGGTCCGGTCGCGCAGCGCACCATGCTGGTCCAGGTGACCGGTGTGGATGGCGTGGCCACCGCGAGTGCGCTGGTCGGGGTCGGTGCCCAAGTCCACTCCGTCGTGTTGATCCCTTCCGGGGTGCTGGTCGAGGTCCCAGGCACCGGAACGCTGCCCCTCGGGGAGACCACCACCCTGCCGGAGCCATCGTCACCGTCCCAGGCGCTGACCGATCTCCTGGGAGTGCGCATCGATGACAGCTGGGTGCTGACCGCCCAGGCCCTCGCCGCGCTGGTCGACGCGGTGGGAGGGGTGCGGGCTACCGTCGATACCGACGTCGTCCGCACCGACGCCGACGGCGGTGAGGTGGTGGTCGTCCGCCCCGGCAACCAGGAGCTCCGGGGGTCGGCCGCGGCCGCGTATGCCACCTACCTCGGTGACGGGGAGCCCGAGCAGGCTCGGCTGGCCCGCTTCGACGACGTGTTCACTGCCGTCGCCGGGGGCCTCCCACAGGATTCGGCCGCGGTTGCGACGGTCGTCGAGGGGCTGGGTGACGGCTCGCGGTCAACTTTGGACGCAGCCGGGCTGGCTGATCGGCTGGGGATGTTGCGTGCCGCGACCGCAGACGAGTCCCTGGTCTCCGACGTGCTGCCGGTGACCGAGTACGACACCGGAGGCGGTGCCGCGACGTACGGCATCGACTCTGGACAGGTAGCGGCCATGATGCGCGCGCGTTTCCCCGGGGCCCTGCAGACCGACCGGTCGGGGTCGGTGTTGCGGGTGCTGGTGGAGAACGGGGTGGGCACACCCGGCCTGGTCGAGCAGGCCAGGTCCAAGCTGGTCACCGCGGGTTTCCGGTTCGTCAACGGAGGCAACGCGGCGGACTTCACGGGGGAGCCGAGCTCGGTGATCATCCCGGACGGGACGGAGTCGAGGGTACGGCAGGGCCAGCGGGTCGCTGCCGCTCTCGGGCTACCGGCGAGCTCGATCGCGACGTCGGACCGCGGTCAGACTGTCGCTGACGTCATCGTCATCCTGGGCTCGGACTTCGCGCCGTGACGGGCGCCCGTGAGATCGTTGTCGGGTGAGCGTCTCCGACCGGGCCCGCGAGCTCACCGTCGCTGCCGCCGAAGCCGCGTCGGACAAGCTCGCCGACGACATCATCGCCTTTGACGTGGGGGATCACCTGGTCATCACCGACGTGTTCGTTCTCTGCTCGGCTCCCAACGACAGGCAGGTCCGCGCGATCGTCGATGCCGTCGAGGAGCGGTTGCGCGGTCTGGGCGCCAAGCCGGTGCGACGCGAGGGTGAGCGTGAGGGTCGCTGGGTCCTCCTCGACTACATCGACGTCATCGTGCACGTGCAGCACGCCGAGGAGCGGGTCTACTACTCCCTCGAGCGGATCTGGAAGGACTGTCCGGTGATCGAGCTGCCCGAGGAGGTCCGCCGACCGCGGTCGCGGCACGACACCTCGTCGGACGCAGCCGGAGCCGCATCCTGAGTGGCAGTGCGGCGCGACGGGTGGTGCTGTGGCGCCACGGTCGGACCCGATGGAACCTCGAGGACCGCTTCCAGGGGCACAGCGACGTCGAGCTGGACGAGACGGGCTGGGCCCAGGCTGAGCGCGCCGCCCGCCTGCTCGCGGCGCTGAACCCGGTCACGGTCGTCTCGTCGGACCTGCGTCGGGCGCGCGACACGGCCGAGGCGCTCGGTCAGGTGGCGGGCGTTGCGGTGCAGGAGGATCCCCGCCTGCGGGAAACGTTCGCGGGTACCTGGCAAGGCCTGACCGTCGCGGAGATCCGCTCGACCGACGCCTCGGCTTATGCCGCTTGGCGCACAGGTGCCGACGTGCCCGCCGGCGGGGCGGAGACGCGCAGCGACGTCGCCGCGCGCGTCGTACCCGCGATCGTGGACGCGCTGGGCTCCGTTCCCCCGGGCGAGACCCTGGTGGTGGTGACCCACGGCGGGTCAGCCC
Organism: Sporichthyaceae bacterium; assembly: GCA_013698395.1. Taxonomy (GTDB): domain Bacteria; phylum Actinomycetota; class Actinomycetes; order JACCUZ01; family JACCUZ01; genus JACCUZ01. The sequence continues at coordinate 5,007 of JACCUZ010000067.1, read as the reverse complement.
GCGCGGCGATCGGTTCATTGCTAGGACTTCCCATGAACCGTTGGGCGGTTATCGGCGGCCTGAGCAACTGCTGTTGGTCAGTGTTGGAGGAGGCTGTCGTGGACGCGGGCACGGGGTGGCGTCTTGTCGAGCACAACGCGGGCAGCCTGCCGACGCCGGTGATGGGCGACGAGGAGTAGCCGCCGTCGCTCCTCTGCTCGATATAGGTGACTTCGATTCGTCCCGGGTCCCCGCGGACAGTTAGACTTCCCGCTGCTCGCTGCGGCGGGTGCTCGGCGTTTGGGGCTGTGGCGCAGCTGGTAGCGCACCACACTGGCAGTGTGGGGGTCAGGGGTTCGAGTCCCCTCAGCTCCACCCCGATGACCTGGCCGTTTCCCACCTTGGGACGTGGCCAGTGTCATCCGTGGGCACCTCTGTGGTGACCTGTGGGCCGCCGTCAGGGCCGCCGTCAGCCCCACAGCACGCCGCCCATCTCCTGTGCGGCCTCTTCGGCGAGCGCCGGCAGGACGTGGCTGTAGACGTCTGTCGTGGTGCGCATCTGCGAGTGCCCGAACAACTCCATCACGACGCGGGGATGCACCCCCCCCGCTCGATAGAGCAGCGTCGCCGCGGTGTGGCGACCGTCGTGAAGGCGAACCTCGCGGACTCCGGCCGAGACGAGCAGTTTCTTCAAGGTCCGACTATCGGACCGCCCGGTCGATCGGCTTGCCGTTCACCTGGCAGAACACCAGGTCGCGGTCCTCCCAGAGCGATGCGGCCGCGAGCCGCTCCTCGAGCTGGGCGACCTTGTGCGATCGCAGCGACTCGACCAGCTGGGGAGGCAACATCAGTTTGCGCTGCTGCGTCACCACAGTTCGCGGCTACGTCGAGGCACCGTCCGACGGAGTCATGATGCTGTACCCCCCACACGGTCGCGACGATCGACTCGGAGCTCGCGCGCGTGGAGGGGCTGGTCGACGACATCGCCACCGTGTCGCTGGCCCAGGAACGACAGCTCGACCTGGATCTGCGCCAGACCGAGGCTGACGATCTGGTGGCTGCCGCGGTCGCGTCCGTAGCACGAGCCTTCGACGACAGCGGGGTGGAGCTGCTCTCGACTGTTCACGCCGACCTTCCGGCCGTCGTGGCGGATCCGGACCGTGTGCAGGAGGTGCTGGCCATCCTGCTCGACAACGCCCTGCGGCACACCCAAGCCGGAGGCCGGGTGACTGTAACGGCGCGGCAGGGCGCCGGCACCGTCGAACTGGTGGTGGCCGACACCGGTGGCGGGCTGGCTCCCGAGCCCCTGCGCCGGGTGTTCGAGCGGTTCTATCGGGTTGACGACGGACGGTCTCTGGGGAGCGGCGGCAGCGGCGTCGGGCTGGCGATCGCCCGCGCCCTCACCGAGGCGCACGGCGGGACCATCCGGGCCGAGTCTCGCGGTCCGGGGCGGGGTTCGACGTTCATCGTTTCGCTACCTGCCTTGAAACAAGTGACGTGAATGGCTGCGGGAGCCAACGACTGCCCCACCAGCCACGTGGCCCCCTGACGTAACGCGCAGGCGGTCGTTGTTGCTTTGACAACCGCTATGCCCCCGGGGGTATCATACTTGGATGCCCCCGGGGGTACGACCGCGATGAGAAATGAGGAGGCATAACCCAGTGTCAATCTGCACGAGCCCCTGCACCGCGCTACCTCCGCGCCCGTCAAGTCCAAGCCTGTCTGCGCGCGGGCCGCTCGGACGCCTTGGTGTCTGGGCCGTCACCCACGCGCCCCGAACGCTCCGGCCCGCTGCCACCCTGGGCCAGCCCGGCCTGATGCGCCGCGTACTACCGACCGTGAAGTTCGGCCACTGACACCCGGCAGCCCGGATCGTCCACGAGAGACGCCACTGAGATGACAAGGAGACACCGATGAGGATCGAACCAGAGAACCTGATGGGGGTGACCGCCCGGCTGAGCCGGGTGCAAGGGCAGCTGGGCGGAATCATCCGCATGATCGAGGACGGCCGCGACTGCGCCGAGGTCGTCACCCAGCTCGCCGCGGCTGCGCGCGGGATCGACCGCGCCGGCTTCAAGATCCTGGCCACCGGAATGCGCCAGTGTCTTACCGAGTCCGAAGCCGGCAAGGACACGATGACCGACGCAGAGCTGGAGAAGCTGTTCCTCACTCTTGCCTGACCCCCAAGCGACATCCGCGACTCACGAGCCAGCGAAGGATTCCGCATGCCTTATGTACGCAGCATCACCCTTGACCTTTCGTACGCCGAGACCGTCACCAGAACCCAAGAGGCGTTGGCCGAGCAGGGGTTCGGTGTCCTGACCGAGATCGACGTCCAGGCGACGTTGAAGGAGAAGCTCGGGCAGAACATGGAGCCCTACGTCATCCTCGGCGCGTGCAACCCCGAGCTGGCCCACCGGGCGCTGGAGATCGACCGGGAGATCGGTGCGCTGCTGCCGTGCAACGTCGTGGTCCGCGAACAGGACGGCGGGTCCACGGTTCTGATCCTGGACCCGCAGATCATGGCGTCCCTGCCTGGCAGGGACGAGTTGCAGCCGGTAGCGGACGAAGCGACCCGCCGCATGGACGCCGTCCTCGCCACGCTGGGTCAGCGCTGAACTCACTTATGAAGGAGGCCGAGGACTTGAACCCTCGCCAGGTGCTCGACCAGAAAGATGGACTGCAGATCGTCGACGTGCGCGAACCGAACGAGTGGGCGGGCGGTCACATCGAAGGCGCCCACCACATCCCGATGAACGACTTGCCGGCCCGGCTGGCCGAGATCGACCGGGACCGCCCGGTGGTTACGGTCTGCCGAAGTGGCGCCCGCAGCGGCCAGGTCGCGACCTACCTCGCACAGGCCGGTTTCACGGTGCACAACATGGACGGCGGGATGGTTGCCTGGGAACGCCAGAGACTGCCCGTCGAACGACCTCAGGGCGGGTCCGGCACGGGCGCCGGCCGCTGGTCGCTGTTCACGAGGAAAGGGCATAGCGCGTGATCGGCGTCCACACGATCGAGACCAAGAGCCTGGGGGACCGCAGCTACCTCGCCACCGACGGCACCGTGGCCGTGGTTTTCGACCCCCAGCGAGACCTGGACCGGGTCCTCTCCCTCGCCGAATCCCAGCGGACGCGAATCACGCACGTGCTCGAGACCCATCTGCACAACGACTACGTCTCCGGTGGCCTGGAGCTGGCGCGACGAGCCGGCGCCGCCTACGTCGTCCCCGCCGGGGACGACGTCGCATTCGATCGGACCCCGGTCTCCGATGGCGACGTTGTGGTAGCGGGCTCGATGCGGTTGCGTGTCCTGCACACCCCCGGGCACACCCACCACCACGTCAGCTACGCGCTCGAGAACAAAGGGGTGACCATGGCGGTGTTCTCCGGCGGGTCGATGCTCTACGGCTCGACGGGGCGCACCGACCTGCTCGGACCCGAGCACACCGACGCCCTCACCCACGCCCAGTTCCGCTCCATGCGCCGCCTCGCCCGCGATCTCCCGGCCGACGCGCAGGTCTACCCCACACACGGCTTTGGCAGCTTCTGCTCCGCTACCCCCACCAGCGGCGACAGCTCCACCGTGGGAGAACAACAGCACGCCAACCCGGCGCTGACGATGGACGAGCGGACCTACGTCGACCAGCTCCTCGCCGGCCTGGACGCCTACCCGGCCTACTACGCACAGATGGGCCCGATCAACGCGCGCGGACCGGAGCCGTGGACGCCAGCCGCGCCCGAACCGATGCAGGCAGACGAGCTTCGAGAGCGCCTCAATCGCGGCGAATGGGTGGTCGACCTGCGTGACCGCACCGCGTTTGCGGCCGGGCACATCGCCGGCACGCTCGGCTTCGAGCTCTCTGAGAACTTCGTGACGTACGTCGGGTGGCTGATGCCGTGGAGGGCGCCCCTCACTCTCATCGGGGAGTCTGCCGACCAGGTTGCAGACGCTTCGAGGGAGCTCGGGCGGATCGGCATCGACCGCCTCGCAGGCGCCGCGGTCGGCGACATCGCCGAGCTTGCCGGCGCCGAGGCCCCTCGCTCATACCGCGTCGCGGACTTCGCGACTCTCGCCAGGGAAATGACGGTCCGGTCCGTGCAGGTGATGGATGCGCGCCGCAACGACGAGCGGGCCGACGGCTACGTGATCGGCTCGAAGCACATCCCGATCCACGAGCTGGCAAACCGGATCGGCGAGGTGCCGGAGGGAGAGCTCTGGGTGTACTGCGGATCGGGATACCGCGCGGCCATCGCAGCCTCCATGCTCGACCGACCCGGCCGCGACATCGTTCTCGTCAACGAGGAGTACGCCGGGGCAGCTGGCGCGGGCGTCCCGCTGACCGAGGGGTGAGGTGACAGCCGCCGTCCTGCTCGGGCTGGGCATCGGCGTCCTCCTCGGTCTCGTGGGTGGCGGTGGATCAATCCTGGCGGTGCCCGCCCTGATCTATGGCGTCGGGCTGCCGCTGTCCCGCGCGGTCCCGACCTCGCTGCTCGTGGTCGGCATCTCCAGCGCTGTTGCCACTCTCCCGCGGATGGTCCATCGCGAGGTCCAGTGGCGCGTCGCGGCCGTCTTCGGCGGTGCTGGGATCCCCGCCGCGTTCGCTGGGACCGCGATCAACACACTGCTATCCCCGCGACTGCTGTTGTTCGGCTTCGCCGCTCTGATGCTGCTCGCCGCGTACCGGATGCTGCAGGGGGATGAGCGAGAAGGCGGTGACTGCGCGCTTCCCGGTGGTGGCGTCAACTGGCGCAGCTGCCTGCCGAAGGCGATCGCGTCAGGGGCAGGAGTCGGCTTCCTCACCGGCCTGTTCGGTGTGGGAGGTGGCTTCGTCATCGTCCCCGCCCTGGTACTCCTCCTCGGCCTTCCCATGACGCTGGCCGTGGGCACCTCCCTGGTCATCGTCGGCATCAACTCAGCAGCCGGCTTCCTGGCCCATCTTGGCGAGGCCCGTCTGGACCCCACCATCACCGTCGCTTTCACCCTCGCCACGGTCACCGGTGCGCTGGTGGCCGGGAGGCTCGGCTC
>JACCUZ010000064.1 GCA_013698395.1 Sporichthyaceae bacterium | reverse complement strand
TTCTCACCGGTGTCGGCCGCCTTGGGCACCGGCGCGAAGGCAGTCAGGGTCACGGTGAAGTTGAAGTCCGGTACCGGGTTGGCCAGGTTGAACGTGATGGTCTGGCCCTCGCACGAGACCGCCTTGTCAAAGGCCGCGGTGTCGTTGCCCTTGGTGACGTAGGGACCCTTGTAGACCGAGGCGCCGTCCTTGTCCTTGGGGATGTCCAGGTAGGCGACCGCGTACTGCGGGCCGTCAGTGATCAAGTCGGTCGCGAAGGTGCGCGAGACGCCGTACTTCACGTCCTCGCAGGTGATCGGCGATCCGTCCTCGAACATCGCACCGTCCTTGACCGTGAACTGCCAGGACTTCGAGTCCTCGGAGGGCGTGCCGGTGTCGGTCGCGAGGTCGGCCACCAGGGTGTTCGCCTCGGCATCATCGGTGCTCAGCTTGTACGACGTGAGCGTGCGGGTGAGGTAGGCACCGGCGAACGCCAGGTCCTCACCGGTGTAGTTGCGCTGCGGGTCGAGGGCGTCGATCTCCTCGGCGACCGTGAGGAACGTCAGGGTGCCTCCCTTGGTGGGCTCACCGCTGGCGGCCCCGCCCCCGTCCCCGTCCCCGGTGTCGCCGTCGCCTCCGCCCCCGCCCCCGCAAGCGGCGAGGATGATCGCCGCAGTCGCGGCGAGAGCAGCCGAGCGCACACTCATGCTGGCCTTACCCATGTCACTCCTTCTGGTCACGATCGGGACGGGTCCGTCCCTCTCTCGTCTGCGGCGTCGGCAGCACAGTGCCGGCCCCGCGTCTTCCCGGCATCACCGGGAAAGCCTGGTGGTGGTCGAGCCGGGTCACGACCGCCCGGCCCGAGGGTCGAGCGCGTCCCGCACGGCGTCCCCGAGGAGGTTGAAGCACAGGACCACGATGAACAGGTACATGCCGGGGATGAACAGGAACGAGGGCAGCACGGTGAAGTAGCGGACCGACTCGGCGAGCATCGCTCCCCACGAGGGCGTCGGCGGGAGGAGCCCCACCCCGAGGAAAGACAGCGAGGCCTCGGCGGCGATATAGGTCGGCAAGAGCAGCGTGGCGTAGACCAGGATGGGCGCCCAGAGGTTGGGCAGGATCTCCCGGAACAGGATGCGGGACGTGCCTGCTCCCATCGACACGGCCGACTCGACGAACTCCCGCTCTCGCAGGCTCAGCACCTGTCCGCGGACGATGCGGGCGAGATAGGGCCAGCCGAAGAAGCTGAGCACCAGGATGATGAACGCCACGCGCGACGCATCGGGCGACAGGCCGAGAGCCTCGAGCCGCTGGGCGAGAGGGGCTGAGAGGGCAAGCAGGATCAGCAGCAGCGGGAAGGCCAGGATGATGTCCATCAGACGCCCGAGCGTCGTGTCGAGGAAGCCGCGGGAGTAACCCGCGATGATGCCGACGGTCACGCCGAGGACGAGGGTGATCAGTGTCCCGCTGAAGGCGATGAGCAGGGAGATGCGGGAGCCGTAGAGCAGGCGGGCGAAGATGTCGTAGCCCGTGGATGGCTCTACCCCGAGCGGGTGGTCGAGGCTGATCCCGCCCCACTTGCCGATCGGTAGGCCGCCGGCGTCACTCACGGTCTTGGGGTAGAAATCGGTCGGGTGCACGCCGACGATGCGAGTGACAACAGGCGCGGCGGCAGCAAGGAAGATCACGAGCAGCACCAGGCCAAGGCTGGTCATCGCGACCTTGTCGCGCCGTAACCGGGTCCAGGCGATCTGGGTGAGGGAGCGCCCCGCGATCTCGGTCTGCTCGACGCTGGTGCCGCTAGGGGTCTCGACCGCGTGGTCGGATGCGAGCGACATGGAGCTGGCGCCACCTCCCCTCGCTCGACGGAACCCGTACGGCGTGCAGACTCTAGGACACAACCACCCAATCACCTACGCGGCGCAACGCCCTGTTGCACAATCGTGATCGCCCCGAGACAAGCCGTCACACCAACGGCGGCATCCCGGTCAGTCGCGCTTGCGGCGGGCGGTCGCCCGGGCACGCTCGGTGGCGGAAAGGGCGACCTTACGCATCCGCACCGCGGCCGGAGTCACCTCGACACACTCGTCCTCCCGGCAGAACTCCAGCGCCTGCTCGAGCGAAAGCGCTCGATGCGGGATCAGCGGCACCAAGACGTCCCCCGAGGACTGGCGCATGTTGGTGAGCTTCTTCTCCTTGGTCGGGTTGACGTCCATGTCGTCCGATCGCGAGTTCTCGCCCACGATCATGCCCTCGTACACCTGCGTGCCCGGCCCGACGAACATGGTCCCCCTCTCCTGAAGATTGGCGAGGGCGAAGCCGGTCGTGGCCCCACGTCGGTCGGCTACCAACGAGCCGGTGGGCCTGGTACGCAGCTCGCCGTGCCACGGCTCGTACCTCTCGTGGATGTGGTGGAGCAGTCCGGTGCCCCGCGTCTCGGTGAGGAACTCCGTACGGAACCCGATGAGCCCGCGCGCTGGCACCAGGTACTCCATGCGGACCCAGCCGGTGCCGTGGTCGACCATCTGCTCAAGACGTCCCTTGCGCAGCGCCATCAGCTGGATCAGGACGCCCTGGTAGTCCGACGGCGCGTCGATGGTGAGCCGTTCCATCGGCTCGTGGAGCTTGCCGTCGACCGTACGGGTGACGACCTGCGGCTTGCCGACGGTGAGCTCGAAGCCCTCACGGCGCATGATCTCGACGAGGATCGCGAGCTGCAGCTCACCGCGTCCCTGCACCTCCCAGGTGTCCGGCCGCTCGGTCGGCAGCACGCGGATCGAGACGTTGCCGACCAGCTCGGTGTCCAGGCGGCTCTTGACCAGTCGTGCGGTCAGTTTCGTGCCGCTCTCGCCGCCCAGCGGAGAGGTGTTGATCCCGACCGTCATCGAGATGCTGGGCTCGTCGATGGTAATGACCGGAAGGGGACGCGGGTCGTCGGGGTCAGCCAGCGTCTCACCGATGGTGATCTCCGGTATGCCGGCGATGGCGATGATGTCACCGGGCCGAGCGACCTCGGCGGTCACTCGCTCCAGGGCCTCGGTGATGAGCAGCTCGGTGATCTTGACGCGCTGGACCGACCCGTCCGTGCGGCACCACGCGACGTTCTGCCCCTTGCGGATCTCCCCTTGGTGCACCCGGCACAGCGCCAGGCGACCGAGATACGGCGAGGCGTCGAGGTTGGTCACATGCGCCTGGAGTGGAGCGTTCCGGTCGTACGTGGGTGCCGGAACCGCATCGAGGATCGTCCGGAACAACGGTTCGAGGTCGGGGCTGTCCGGCATGACTCCGTCGGCCGGCCGCTGCAGGGAAGCCCGCCCGGCCTTCGCGGAGCAGTAGAGGATAGGGAACTCGATCTGCTCCTCAGTGGCGTCCAGGTCGAGGAACAGCTCGTACGTCTCGTCTACGACATCGGTGATCCGGGCGTCCGGACGGTCGACCTTGTTGACCACGAGCACCACCGGCAGCTTCGCCTGCAGCGCCTTGCGCAGCACGAACCGCGTCTGGGGCAACGGCCCCTCGGACGCGTCGACCAGGAGCACGACACCGTCGACCATCGACAGGCCGCGCTCGACCTCCCCGCCGAAGTCGGCGTGTCCGGGGGTGTCGATGATGTTGATGGTCACCTCACGACCGTCGGTGACGTGACGCACGGCGGTGTTCTTGGCGAGGATCGTGATGCCCTTCTCGCGCTCCAGGTCCATGGAGTCCATGACCCGCTCGTTGACCGATCCCTCCTCCGCCTGGTGGGCGGAGAAGGCACCGCTCTGCCAGAGCATGGCGTCGACCAGGGTGGTCTTGCCGTGGTCGACATGGGCGACGATCGCGACGTTGCGAAGGTCGTCCCGGCTGGCAGCAGGCATGGCGGAGCGCTCGATCCGTTGAGGGAGGTGGCCCTTGATCCTACGCGCGGGCCACCTGGCATCCTCTCCGAGCGGCGGGCAGTGACAAACTGTGCCGCTGGCAACCACAACGGCACTGCGGACGTGGGGCGGCGATGAGCACAGGCACCATGGGCACGCGGCGGGCGAAGATCCCCGCGCGTACCCTGCGGACCGACCGTTGGTGGGTGTCCCCGCTGCTCAATGCGGCCGGCCTGGGCCTGTTCCTGGTCTACGGCATCGTCCGGGTGCTCTACGACCAGAACTACTGGGTCGAGGAGTTCCACTACCTGGCGCCGTTCTACTCGCCGTGCCTGGCGAAGAGCTGCGTCGAGGGATCGAGCCACTTCTTGGGCCAGCCGCTGCCGGACCTGCCCAGCTGGCTGTCGCCAGCGATGTTCATCCTGGCGCTCCCCGGCGGCTTCCGGGCCACCTGCTACTACTACCGGAAGACCTACTACCGGGCGTTCTGGTTCTCCCCTCCGGCGTGCGCCGTCGCCGAGCCACACAAGGCCTACTCCGGCGAGACGCGCTTTCCGCTGGTCTTCCAGAACGTCCACCGATACTTCTTCTACCTGGCGATCCTCGTCGCGGCGGTTCTGACCTACGACGCCGGCCTCGCGTTTCACGGCGAGGACGGCGGCTTCGGCGTCGGGCTGGGGACAGTCATCCTGGTCGTCAACGTCATCCTGATCTGGGGCTACACCCTGGGGTGCCACTCGTGCCGGAGCATCACGGGTGGCCGGCTGACCCACTTCTCCAAGCACCCGGTGCGCTACTGGTTGTGGACCCAGGTGTCCTGGCTCAACGCACGCCACCAGCAGTTCGCCTGGGCTTCGCTGTTCTCCGTGCTTGCCGCTGATCTCTACGTCCTGCTGGTGGCAAGCGGCAACCTCGACGATCTGCGCCTCTTCAACTGACCAACTCTCAATCCTCCGCACCTACCGGACCTTGACCCGAGGAAAGACCTGTCGATGAGCGAGATCCAGCGCCACCGCTTCGACGTTGTCGTCATCGGAGCCGGCGGAGCCGGACTGCGCGCGGCCATCGAGGCGAGACTGCAGGGCAAGCGGACAGCGATCGTGTGCAAGTCGCTCTTCGGTAAGGCCCACACGGTGATGGCCGAGGGTGGCGCCGCGGCCGCCCTCGCCAATGTCAACCCCAACGACAACTGGCAGGTCCACTTCCGCGACACGATGCGCGGCGGCAAGTTCCTCAACCACTGGCGGATGGCGGAGTTGCACGCCAAGGAGGCACCCGACCGGGTCTGGGAGCTGGAGACCTACGGCGCCCTGTTCGACCGCACCAAGGACGGCCGGATCAGCCAGCGCAACTTCGGCGGGCACGAGTACCCCCGGCTCGCCCACGTCGGTGACCGGACCGGCCTGGAGATGATCCGGACCCTGCAGCAGAAGGTCGTTTCGCTGCAACAGGAGGACCTGCGCGAGCACCGCGACCCCGAGGCCATGATCAAGGTGTTCGCCGAGACCACCATCACCGCCTTGCTCAAGGACGGCGACCGGATCTCCGGCGCGTCGGGCTACACCCGAGAGGACGGCACGCTGATCGTGTTCGAGGCGCCGGCCGTGGTGCTGGCGACCGGTGGCATCGGCAAGGCGTTCAAGGTGACGTCCAACTCCTGGGAGTACACCGGTGACGGTCACGCCCTGGCGATGAAGGCCGGTGCGACGCTCCTCAACATGGAGTTCGTGCAGTTCCACCCGACCGGCATGGTCTGGCCCCCCAGCGTCAAGGGCATCCTCGTCACCGAGTCGGTGCGGGGCGACGGAGGTGTCCTGAAGAACGCCGAGGGCAAGCGCTTCATGTTCGACTACGTTCCCGCCGTTTTCCGCAAGCAGTACGCGGAGACCGAGGACGAGGCCGACGGCTGGTACGACAACCCGGGCGGTAACCGGCGGCCACCGGAGCTGTTGCCCCGCGACGAGGTGGCGCGCGCGATCAACTCCGAGGTGAAGGCCGGTCGTGGCTCTCCGGCCGGTGGCGTGTTCCTCGACATCGCATCCCGGCTGCCGGCCGAGGCGATCCGCAAGAAGCTGCCGTCGATGTACCACCAGTTCAAGGAGCTGGCGGACGTCGACATCACCGCGGAGCCGATGGAGGTCGGCCCGACCTGCCATTACGTCATGGGTGGCGTCGAGGTGGCCCCGGACACGGCGGCGGCCGTCGTACCCGGGCTCTTCGCCGCAGGCGAGGTGGCGGGCGGGATGCATGGCTCCAACCGGCTGGGCGGCAACTCGCTGTCGGACCTCCTGGTGTTCGGGCGTCGGGCGGGACGTGGCGCCGCGGACTATGTCGACTCCCTCGGTGCCGCACGCCCCTCCCTCTCCGATGCCGACGTCGAGACGGCGCGCCGCGAGGCGGAGGCGCCCTTCGCCGGCGCCGGCGGCGAGAACCCGTACGCGATCCACGCGGACCTGCAGGAGACAATGAACGACCTCGTCGGCATCATTCGCACCGCTGAGGAGGTCGGGCAGGCTCTGGCGAAGCTCGAGGAGCTCAAGGCACGCGCCAAGAAGATCACCGTGCAAGGTGACAAGGTCTTCAACCCCGGCTGGCACCTCGCGCTCGACCTGCCGAACATGCTCATCGTGTCGGAGTGCATCGCGCGTTCCGCGCTCACCCGCGAGGAGTCCCGCGGCGGTCACACCCGGGACGACTTCCCGGCCATGAGCAACGAGTGGCGCAAGGTCAACCTCGTGTGCCGACCAGCAGGCGAGGGTGTCGAGGTGACGCGGCAGGCGCTGCCGGTGATGCCGCCCGAGCTGCTGGCGCTGTTCGACCGCGACGAGCTGAGCAAATACATGACCGACGAGGAACTGTCGACCCTGGCCGAGGAGAAGAAGGTCTGATGGCCTACCACGCTCGCTTCAAGATCTGGCGCGGTGACAGCACCGATGGTCAGCTCGAGGAATTCACCGTCGAGGTGAAAGAGGGGGAGGTAGTCCTCGACATCATCCACCGGCTGCAGGCGACACAGGTTCCCGACCTGGCCGTGCGGTGGAACTGCAAGGCCGGCAAGTGCGGCTCCTGCAGCGCGGAGGTGAATGGTCGGCCACGGCTGATGTGCATGACGCGGATGAGCACGTTCGGCGAGGACGACGTCGTCTCGGTGACGCCGCTGCGCGCTTTCCCGGTCGTCAAGGACCTGGTGACCGATGTGTCCTTCAACTACGAGAAGGCGCGGCAGGTCCCCGCCTTCGCGCCGCCGACCGATCTCGCTCCCGGCGAGTACCGCATGGATCAGCTCGACGTCGAGCGCAGCCAGGAGTTCCGCAAGTGCATCGAGTGCTTCCTCTGCCAGGACACCTGCCACGTCATCCGTGACCACGAGGACAACAAGCCGGCGTTCGCCGGCCCCCGCTTCTTCATCCGGCTGGCCGAGCTGGACATGCACCCGCTGGACACCAGGGACCGTAAGCGTGAGGCGCAGGACGCTCACGGCCTGGGCATGTGCAACATCACCAAGTGCTGCACCGAGGTCTGCCCGGAGCACATCAAGATCACCGACAACGCGATCATCCCGATGAAGGAACGTGTCGTCGACACGATGTACGACCCCGTGACCTGGCTCGGATCCCGGATCCCGCGGCGGGCCGGCCTGGCAGCCAACCGGGCCCTGCACAACGGTGACGTGGCCAAGGCCGAGTCCCAGGCTCGCGAGCTGTTGCGCTCGAAGCCCTCCGACACTGCCGCGCTGCAGACCCTGCAGCGGGCCATGCACGCGCAGGGCCGGTTCGCCGAGGCGGCCGACGTCTCTCGCCGCCGCGTCGAGCACGCGGGTCGCGTCCGGATGCCGCGCCTCTCCGCGCTCTCCGGACACGCGTGGGAACTGCTGTGTGCCGTCGAGTCGGGGCAGCTCGATCTCGATCAGGTCGAGGACGAGCTAGCGACGTCACTGCAGCAGGCACAGCGGCTGGCGAGCACCGGGACCACGTTGGCCGGCTCGCATGCCCTGCACCACCTCGTGCACGGGCGGCTCGCCGAAGCGGTCGAGCACGCCCGCGAGGCCATCGTCTGGGACCAGGACAGCCGCACCCGCGCCGACGACCTGATCACGCTTTCGGAGGCGCTGGCCGGGCTGGGCGAGAGCGAGGAGGCCTCCTCCGCGCTGGGCGAGTCCCAGCAGCTGTGGCCGGACAATCCGAGGCTGACCGGTGTGCGGAGCAACCTGCGGGACATGAACGTCCCGGGTTGAGCCGGCTGCGAACGAGGGGTGGTCAGGATGGCCGAGCTGTTGAGCCGAGACGACATCGACACCGCTCTCGCGGCACTGCCCGGCTGGTCATGCGAGGACGACAAGCTCGTCAAGCGCGCCCGGGTGGCGTTGGACAGCCAGGACGGTCTGGTCGAGGCGGTCAGCCAGGTGGCCGACGCGATGGACCATCATCCCGTGGTCTCGCGCGACAACGACTCGGTGACCTTCCGGCTCTGGACGCACTCCGCCGGAGGCGTCACGGCCAAGGACATCGACCTCGCGGCGCGCATCGACCGGGAGCTGTCAGGAGCCGGCCGCGACGAGGGGTCCTGAGAGTCGCGTCGATCGACGACCCGGCCGACCCGCTCCCCCGGGGTCGTTTCCAAGGTCGTTCGCTACGTTCCCCGACAACACGCCGCGCGACACGCCGGCAACTCCGGCGGAACGTCGCGAACGATCACGGCACCGGGTGGATGGGCCCGGTGCCCAGGACTTGCAGTGCCCATCCGACTGCCTCCTCGAGGCTCACCTCCGAAGCAAGACCTTGCAGCCTCGCCAGATCAAGCTCCGGGCGGTGCTCCTTGAGCATGTCTTCGGTCTTGCTGTTCGTCTCGGTCGCCCATGACACGTCGGCACCGAGTTGGGCCAGCAGGGCTCGGCTGTAGGTCAGGGCCTGGGCGGCCTCCTCGAAGCGGCCGGCCGCAGCCAGGATCCAGCCCACCCCACCGAGCCGCGTCCCGAGACTGAGCGGATCGTGCAACTCCCTCCAGATCACCATGCTGTCGCGAGAGAGCACCAGGGCGTCGCCCATCCTGCCCTGCTCACCGGCCAGCAGCCCGAGCGCCCCGAGGACGGTCGCCTCCGCAGAGCGGTTGGCCTGCCGCCTCGCCTCCGCGAGCGCGGCTTCGAGCCTGCGCCTCGCCTCGTCGAGGTCGCCGAGCTGCCAGTGCATCCAGGCGAGCGACCTGCCGGTCCAGATGAGAAGCCGGTCCGGTGGACCGGAGTCGAGCAGCGCCAGGCACTGCTCGTAGAGGTTGAGGGCTGTCTTGAAGTCACCCTGCTCGGCGTGCCAGTACGCCAGGCCGTGCAGCGATTCAGCCATCCCCCGGTGGTCCCCAAGAGACCGGTGCAGGTTGAGGGCTTCCTCACCCCGCTGCCGCGCCGCCGACCGTTCCCCGGTACTCAAGAGAACCTCGCTCAGCCGATCGAGAGCCGCAGCCCGAGCCGGGGTCGGGGCGGGCTCAGCGGCCAGCGCCCGCTCGAGCCGGCCCCGGGCCTCCTTCAGATATCCCGCCACCAGCCAGAATGGGCTGAGCGCGGCGGTCATCTCCAGCAGGTCGTCGGTCGCCCCGGCCGCCTCCAGATGGTCGAGCGCAGCCAGCAGGTTCGCGTGCTCCACCTGCGCCTCGGTGAAGACGTCGAGCGAGGTCTCGAGGCCCTCCATGCCGAAACGGTCCCCGCTAACCAGGGCGAGAAAGTACCGCGCGTGACGCTGCCGAGTCGCCTCGTCCTCTCGGCGCCAGTTCAGAGACTCGGCCGCAAACTCCCGGATGGTTTCGAGCATCCAGTAGCGACCGTCGTCTCGAAGACGGATGAGGCTCTTGTCCACGAGGGACTGCAGTACGTCTAACTCGGCATCGCAGATGCCCTCGGCGGCCTCCAGCGTGCAGCCGCCGACGAACACGGCCAGGCGGGCGAACAGTGCCTGCTCGTCGGCGTCGAGCAAGTCATGGCTCCACTTGATCGTTGCCCGCAGTGTCTGCTGTCGAGCGTCGGTCCCCCGACCGGCTCGAAGCATGTCGAGCCGGCCACCTAGGCGCCCCACCAGCCGCTCGACCGTCATCATGCGCGTGCGGGCGGCCGCCAACTCCAACGCAAGGGGAAGGTTGTCCAGCCTGCTGCACAGCTGTGCTACTGCCGCCGACTCGACGAAGTCGGGCCTAGCAGCTCGGGCGCGAGCCGTGAAGAAGTCAATCCCCTCGACGAGATCGAAGGGGGGCACCGGATATGCCTGCTCCCCTGCCACGCCGAGAACCTCTCGGCTGGTGACCAGCACATGCAGTCGTGGGCATGCGCTCAGCAGCATGGCAATGTCCACCGCCGCCGCGATGACCTGCTCGAGGTTGTCAAGCACGAGCAGCATCGACCTCTCGCCGATGTGGTCGGCGAGCTCGTCCGTGGTCCCTAACGCTTGTGCTGTCGTGGCGAGGACCAGCCCCGGGTCGCGCACCGGCGCCAGCGGCACCCAGAACACGCCATCGGGAAAGGACCCTGCCGCTGCTGCGGCCGCCTGGAGGGCCAGCCGTGTCTTGCCGGTGCCACCGGGCCCGGTCAGCGTGACGAGCCGCGGGTGGTCACCGCCCAGCAACGGGTGCAGCTCGTGCATCTCCCGTTCCCGGCCGATGAAAGGGGTTGCGGGGACGGGGAGGTTCGTCTGGTGCAGGCTCTTCAACCGCGGGAACTCCCCGGTCCCGAGCTGGTAGATCCGCTCCGCGGCGGAGAGGTCCTTGAGCCGGTGCTCCCCGAGGTCGCGCAGCAGCGCGGGATCTACCAGGTTGGCGGTCGCGGTGGAGACCAGCACCTGACCGCCGTGGCCGCAAGCGGCGATCCGGGCTGCCCGGTGCACGTCCACGCCGACGTACCCCTCGTCGGTGAGCAGCGGGGTCCCGGTGTGCAGGCCCATACGCACCCGGACTGGGCCGCCGGCGAGCTGCGTCACTCCCCTCATCGCCGCATCCAACGCCCCACGGGCCGTGGGGAAGGCGACGAAGAAGGCGTCCCCCTGAGTGTCCACCTCCACACCACCCCAGTCGCGGAACGCCTCGCGCAGGATGCGACGGTGCTCGACCAGCGCGGCGGCGTAGCCCTCTGCACCGAGATCGTGCAGCAGCCGAGTCGACCCCTCGATGTCGGTGAAGAGGAACGTCACCGTTCCCGATGGAAGATTTCCCCGCATGCGCACATCATCGGCCGTCGGCGACCGCGACGCTGGCCCCGGTCTGGTGCGAGCGGAGCGCGGCGGAGAAGACCCGGTGGGAGAGCAGGGCCTCGTGCGGAGTAGCGGTGCCGAACCGGCCGTCCAGCCTGCCCGCCCGCTCAGCGAGAAAGACCGCCCACATCTGCAGCAGCGCGTCGGGAAAGCCGAACTCGAAGATGGCCCCGGTCACCGTCGGCCAGACGCTCCGGTGCCCGGGTTGCAGCTCCGACCACGCCTGCGCGCCGTCGATGACGCCGAACCGCTGCAGGATCTGTGGGCTGCGCGTGGAGTAGCGCACACCACCGTCCATCCCGACGGCCTCGAAGAACCAGGTGTTGCTCTGCCCCGGTGCAATGCGCTTGGTCTCCCACAGCATCGGGAACCGGCGCCGAGGCACATCAACCGTCATCGCCAGCACCGCGTTGTCCCACGTGTCGCACGGCACCGACGTACCGTCCGGGCCTGGGCGCACCCGCACGACGTCATCGAGCAGCGCGAAGACGGTGGACGGTGACCAGCCCAGCCGCAGCGGCAGGTGCGCGGCATGCATGCCGAGGTCCCCCATGACCCCGATCTCGCCGCAGGTGTCCTTGCGGCGCTTCCAGTTGATGGGCTTCGCCCGGTCCAGGTCGGAGGAGTGCAGCAGGCCTGACCTCACCTCGAGCACCTCGCCGAGGACCCCGTCGCGCACCAGCTCGGTAGCGCGCTGGGCCCCAGGAAAGAACGGCAGCTCGCTCGACACCCGGACGAAGCACCCGGAGGTTTCGACCGCCGCGACGATGCGCTCGGCCGCACCCAGGTCGATGCCGAACGGCTTCTCGCCGAGAAAGTCCTTCCCGGCGGCCACAGCGTCGAGGTAGAGCAGCTCATGCAGGTTGTGGGGCACCGCGAGGTAGAGCACGTCGATCGCACGGTCGTCGAGCAGCCTGCGGTAGTCATCGGTGATGGTCGCGACTCCGGCCTGCCGCCACCACTGCTGCACACCGGGGGCCGGGTCAGCCAGGGCGACGACCTCGGGGCGCACCGGGTGGTCGACGAGGGCATCCCACCGACGGGTCAGCGCGAGCAGCTCCTTGCCCATCAGGCCGCCACCCACCACGCCGACACGGACCGGCTCGTTCACGACGCGGCGACCATGGCTAGGGCATCCTCGACCGTCGCTGCGTCGTGCAGCATCGCCATGAGAGCACGGGTGAGTTGTGCCGGGTCGGCGTGCTGGATGACGTTTCGCCCGTAGACGATGCCCGCTGCTCCCTGCTCGAGCACCGCGGCCGTACGTCGGAAGAGCTCTGCGTCACCGACCCGGCCTCCACCGCGGACGAGTACCGGCACCCGTCCGGCCGCCTGAACCACGAGGTGATAGTCGCTGACCTGGTCGGTCGGGTCGGCCTTGATGACGTCGGCGCCCAGCTCGACGGCCTGGCGGACCAGGGGAACCACCTTCGCCGTCGCGCCGTCCGAGGTGTAGCCGCCGGCGGTCGAGTCCTTCATCACCAGCGGCTCGACCATCAGCGGCATCCCGTAACGCTCGCAGTCGGCCTTCGCGGTGAGGACGTTGATGATGCACGCCTCGCGGACTTCGGGGCGGCCGGGCAGGTCGAACAGGTTCACGACGACGCAGGCGGCGTCCAGCCGCACTCCGGTAAGTCCTGGGTGGGGAATCAGCCGGCTGAAGAGCCGGTCGGGCAGCGTGGTTCCGTAGACGTTGGCGATGTCCGTACGCAGCACCAGCGCCGGCCGGCGGCGGTCGGATATCCCCTGAAGCAACCGGGCCTGACCTTGGGTGAGCTGGATCGCGTCCGGGCCAGCGGCGGCGAGGACCCGCACGGCCGAGCCCAGGTCCTCGATGCCGGCCAGGAACGACCCTTCCCCGAAGAACCCGTGGTCGACCGCGATGTCGAAGCAGCGCCCGGACCGATGGTCGAACAGGCGGGACATGCGGATGCTGACGTCGGACACGTGGCCTCCTGGCATAGTGGCTGAGCGTTGACGCAGGCTACGGCGAGCCACCTGACGCTGCTCGAAGCCGTCCCCGACGCGACACGTGCGGAGGTGTATTCGTGACCGGCCCGGACACAGCACCGGCGTTGCTGCCGCCGAACCAGTTCCCGCACTTCTACCGGGGTGGCGACCGGATCGGAGCGCTGCGTGGCGGGCCCGGCGGTCCGCTGCGGCCCGAGGAGTGGCTCGGCTCGACCGTGACCCGATTCGGCGAGGAGCGCTCCGGGTTGTCCGTGCTGCCCGACGGTCGGCTGCTGCGCGACGCGGTCGTCGCCGACCCGCTGGCCTGGCTGGGACCCGTTCACCTCGCCGCGTACGGCGAGAGCACGGAGCTGCTCGTCAAGCTGCTCGATCCCGACCAGCGCCTGCCGGTCCACTTCCACCCCGACAAGGCGTTCGCGCGTCGCCATCTTGCTCTCGACCACGGCAAGACCGAGACGTGGATCGTGCTGGACGCCCCCGACGGTGCCGGGGTGGGGTTGGGCTTCGGCGCGAGGATGACCAAAGCCCGGGTACTCGAACTCGTGGAGACCCGCGACGCCCCAGCGCTGCTGAGGTCCCTGCACCGACGCACGGTCCGACCGGGGGACACCATCCTCGTGCCCGCCGGCGTACCGCACGCGATCGACGCGGGGATCTTCGTTCTCGAGCTGCAGGAGCCCACCGACCTCTCGGCCCTGTTGGAGTGGGAGGAGTTCGCCGTCGACGGTGAGCGGGACGGCCATCTCGGTCTGGGGTTCCCGACGGTGCTCGACGCGCTGCGCCTGGACCCGCTGTCCGACGAGGAGCGCGGCGGCTTGGTGCGCGCCAGCGGGCTGACCGGCGGGGAGGCGCGGACGCTGTTGACCGATGAGGCCGACGGGTACTTCCGAGCACACCTGCTGCCGGGTACCGGGCAGGTGGAGGCGGGGTTTGCCGTCGCACTCGTGCTGGCCGGCTCGGGCCAGGTCGCCACCGATCATGGCGGGACACTCGACGTGAGCCGGGGCGCGGCGTTCGTGATGCCGTGGGCAGCGGGTCGCTGGCAGGTCCACGGTCCCGATGTCGTCGTGTGCCGGCCGCCGTTGCCCGAAGCCGCCGCCGGGGCGCGGTGACCGCGGTCCTGGTCGGCGTCGACGTCGGCACCACCCGGGTCAAGGCGGTGGCGACCGACAGCGACCTACGCCTGCTCGGGGAACACGCCGTATCCACGCCGTGGCGGCACGAAGGCGCGACGGCGGAGGTGGACCCTGCAGCGCTTGCTGCGGCTGCCGCTGAGGCGGCCGCCGGTGCCGCCCGAGCGGCCGATGGGCGGGCTATCGGTGTGGGCGTCACGGGCTTCTCTGAGACGGGGGTCCTGATCGACGGCAACGGGACGCCGGTCGGCCCGGCCCTCGCCTGGCACGACCCGCGCGGGGACAGCGAAGCGGTACGCGATCAGCTCGGTGACGAGGTGTACCGCCGGACGGCGGGGCGCGCGATAGACGCGGTCTCCAGCCTGCCGAAGCTGCTCTGGCTTCGGCGCCACGTCGAGGCCACCCGGCGGGCTGTCCGCTTCCTGTCCGTCCCGGAGTGGACAGTCCACTCGCTTGGCGGGGAGCAGGTCAACGAGCTGTCACTGGTCAGCCGTACCGGCCTGTTCGACGTGCCGGGCAAGCGACCGTGGCTCGAGGCGCTGGCCATGCTCGATGCGGGGGCGTCCTTCCTCGGGGAGATCGTCTCCGCCGGCCAGCCCGTGGGACGCGTGCACGACTCCGCGCCCGAGGAGCTTCGCGGGGCCGTGCTCACCGTTGCCGGTCATGATCACCAGACCGCGGCTTTCGCCCTGGGTGCGGCGGTCGACGGTGCTCTGTTCGACTCACTCGGCACCGCCGAGGCCTTGGTGCGCACAATCCGCGCGCCGCTCGCGGCCAACTCCATCGAGCGGTTGGCTGCGGGCAGCATCACAACTGGCTGGGGTGTGGTGCCCGATCACCTCTGCCTGCTCGCCGGGCTCCCGACCGGGATCTCCCTGGAACGCGTAGGAGCGATGGTCGGCGCCTCGACACCGACCGAGCGGGTCGAGCTCGGTCGTCAGGCTCTGGTGACCGACCGCTCAGCGACGGCGATGCGCGTGTCAGCGACCTACCACGGCCTGACGCTGCACGACGTGGACGACGAGGCGGATCCGGCCTTGGTGTGGAGGGTCGTGGTCGAGGACATCACGGCCGTCGCCGCGCGCATCCTCGACATCATCTCCGCCGAAGCCGGAGCGCATCGCGAGGTGATCGTGGCGGGTGGGTGGCTGCACAACCCGATGGTGCGCGCAGTCAAGGAACGGCAGTACGGCAGCTTCGGCACACGGGAGATGGCCGAACCAGGGGCGATGGGTGCGGCCGAGATGGCTGGGATCGCAGCCGGGGTGGTCCGGCCGCGGTGGCTCGACGACGTACGTCCGTGATCGTGAGGGGGAAACGGGCCGGGGCGGCCCGAATCCCC
>JACCUZ010000005.1 GCA_013698395.1 Sporichthyaceae bacterium | reverse complement strand
TGACCAACGGGTGCGGAGGTCTGCGGGCGGAGTACTCCCCCGGGCAGCCCGTCCTCATCAGCGACCACATCAACCTGACCGGTACCTCCCCGATCGTCGGCCCGCACTTCGTGGACCTCACCGACCTCTACTCCGCCCGCCTTCGAGCCCTGTGCCGCGAGGTCGATCCCACGGTGGAGGAAGGGGTGTACGTCCAGCTACCCGGACCCCACTACGAGACGCCAGCGGAGGTCGCGATGGTGCGCACACTGGGCGGCGACCTCGTGGGGATGTCGACCACTCTCGAGGCGATCGCCGCCCGGGAGGCCGGCGCTGAGGTGCTCGGCATCTCGCTGGTCACCAACCTGGCTGCAGGCATGACCGGCGAGCCGCTCAACCACGAGGAGGTCCTACAGGCCGGTCGCGATGCGGCCACCCGGATGGGCACCCTGCTCTCCCAGGTGCTGGGCCAGCTGTGAGCACCCATCACGAACACCGGGAGAGCGCCGACACCGTCGCCGCGACCGACGTAGCCCGGGCCTGGCTCGCCGAGGACCCGGACCCGGACACCCGAGCGGAGCTGTCGGCACTGCTGGACGGTGGAGACACCGACGGTCTGGCCGACCGGTTCGGGAGCCGGCTCGAGTTCGGCACCGCGGGGCTGCGAGGCGCTTTGGGTGCGGGTCCTAACCGGATGAACCGTGTTGTCGTCAGCCAGGCCGCGGCCGGCCTCGCGACCTACCTGCGTGCGCGTGACGGTCGCCGGGTCGTCATCGGCTACGACGCCCGGCACAAGTCCGACATCTTCGCCCGCGACTCCGCCGAGATCGTGGAGGGAGCCGGCCTGCATGCCCTGGTGCTCCCCCGCCCGCTGCCGACCCCGGTGCTGGCGTTTGCGGTCCGCCACCTCGACGCCGACGCCGGAGTCATGGTCACGGCTAGCCACAACCCGCCGCAGGACAACGGGTACAAGGTCTACCTGGGTGACGGCTCCCAGATCGTGTCGCCGGCCGACGCAGAGATCTCGGCCGAGATCGAGGCGGCCGGGCCCCCGTCGACGCTCCCCCGCGGTCACGGCGCGGAGATCCTCGGTGAGGAGGTGGTCGAGGCCTATCTCGACCGGGTCGCCGGCCTCGTCGACCCCGCGTCGCCGCGAGATGTGCGCATCGTCTACACGCCGCTGCACGGGGTTGGGCGCGACGTCGTCCTGGCCGCTTTCGACCGTGCCGGGTTCCCCGAGCCGACCGTCGTGGCTCGCCAGGCCGACCCGGACCCCGACTTCAGCACGGTCGCATTCCCCAACCCCGAGGAGCCCGGGGCGATCGACCTGGCGCTCGCCGCCGCCGTCGAGGCGGACGCGGACCTCGTCCTGGCCAACGACCCCGACGCCGATCGCTGCGCCGCCGCCGTGCCCGACCCCGCCGCCCCTTCTGGGTGGCGGATGCTGCGCGGCGACGAGCTCGGTGCCCTGCTCGCCACCCATCTCGTACGCCGGTACGCCGGGCTCACCGGCACCTTCGCCACCTCGATCGTGTCGTCGTCGTTGCTGGGCCGGATCGCGGCGGCGCACGGCCTGGGCTACGCCGAGACCCTGACCGGGTTCAAGTGGATCTCCCGGGTGGACGGGCTGCGCTTCGGCTACGAGGAGGCACTGGGCTACTGCGTCGACCCGGACGGCGTACGTGACAAGGACGGCATCTCCGGGGCGCTGCTGGTCGCTGAGCTGGCCGCGACCCTGAAGGCGGAGGGCCGCACGCTGCCCGACCTGCTCGACGACATTTCCCGCCAGCACGGCCTGCACGCGACCGACCAGCTCTCCGCACGGTTCGAGGACCTCAGCGGGATCGGTGCGGCCATGACTCGCCTGCGAGCGCAGCCGCCGGTCACCCTGGGAGGGGCAGACATCCTCTCCGTCGAAGACCTCAGCACCGGCTCGGACCAGCTGCCGCCCACCGACGGCCTGCGCTACCGGCTGGCCGGAGGGGGCCGGGTCGTCGTCCGGCCTTCCGGGACAGAGCCCAAGCTCAAGGCCTATCTGCAGGTCGTGGTCCCGGTGCCGTACGGCGACGTGCAGGCCGCCCGTCGTACGGCGTTAGAGGCGCTTGCCTCGATCAAGGCCGACCTGGCCACGGTCCTGGACCTGGCCTAGCTCGGACGCCCGGAACCGCCAGAGCTCCCCGGGCCGCAGGATCTCACCCGGCGCAACGACCCAGAGGGACTCGAAGGCAGCCACCGAGCTGTCCGTGGCCGAGCCGATGTGCAGCCTGGCGATTCCGGGATGAGCCGGCCGCAAGCGGTGAGTGGCTGGACCCGGATGCGCTTGGTCACCCGGCCGGTGCGCGTGTCGATCTGGACGACGGTGCTCGTGCTGTAGATGTCGACGTAGACATACCTGGCCTGCGCCGCCATCCGCATGGCACCAGACGGCCCGTCCGGGCCGACCCGGATCGCCTCGACCTCCCGGTTCGTCGCAGGGTCGATGCGGGAGACGAGACCCAGGCGGTAGCCTGCTGTCCAGATGCTGTCACCGCCCGCGATGATCCCGATGGGGTTGCCCTCCACCTGGACGGTGGCCAGCACCTTGCCGCTGGCGGCGTCGAGCCGGCGAACCACGCTGTCGTCGAAGTCGGTGGTCCAGACCGCCCCGAAGCCCGGTGACCTGGTAGGCCGGCTCCTCCACCGCACGAGATCAGAGCGTCGCGGCGACGACGACGCAACTTCGCAGTGCGTCTTTGGCTCGGCTGGGCACGACGTACCTCGGTTCGTCAGCCGATCGCGGCCTGCAGTGCGTCACACAGATCGGCGCTGGGTCCGGCGCTCGACAGCAGCGTCACGCCGCTCTCGGCGAAGACGATCACTTCCCGCCCGGAGTCGACGTAGGTCGACCCACCGCCCCGAACCATGAAACGCAGGCCAGTGAAGGCGACGGTGACGCTGCCGTCTGGATTGTCCGTCTTGTGCACGACGTACGGGGTGGCCGACGAGACGCTGTTTCCAGTCGACGGGTTCGTGAATGTCGATCGCGAGCCGGGCGCCGCGACGAGTTGACGCTGCCGTGTGCCGGACTCGTCGAACCACGCGACGAAGTGCAGCTGACCGGTGTCGTGCTGCACGACGGGGAAGCCGCAATCGTTCCAGACAAACGTGTCGTCGAGGGTCACCCACTCGTGCTCAGGCGCCGCCGCCGACGCCACACCGGTGGGCAGAAACTGTGCCATCAGGGCAAGGCCGGCAGCCGTCAAGGCGGTGCGAACGATTCCCGGGCTGGTGTGCATTGCCGTCTCCTGTCGGTGCGCGGCCGGCTCGGTGCCGACCTCCGAGTTGAGCGTGGACGTGGCCGGCTTCACGGCGCTGTTCTGCCAGTTGCGCGGCGGTAACATCACGCCGGAGGGGGTCCGGTGAGCATTCGGGAGGACTTGCGGTTCGGCGTTCTCGGCCCCCTGGAAGTGCGAGCCGGCGCCGACGCTGTGGAGATCGTCGGCGTGAAGCAACGGGGGCTGCTCGCTGCCCTTCTCCTTCACCACGACCACGTCGTCCCAGCGGATCGACTGCTCGAGCTGCTCTGGGGGACAGAGCCACCCGCCTCCGCGCTCAAGGCCCTCCAGGTCCACATCTCCCGGCTACGGCGCGCGCTGGCAACCCCCGGGCTGCTCGAGACCCGCGCCCCCGGCTATGTGGTCCACGTCCCCGCAGACGGACTGGACCTCGACCGGTTCCGCCGGCTCAGCGCCGAGGGCAGGGCGGCTGCCGCCCGTGGGCAGCCGGAGGCGGCCCGAAGGGCTCTCAACGACGCCCTGAGCATCTGGCGTGGTCCCGCGTTGGCAGACGTTGCCGGCGCCGGGCTGCTCGTCGACGCGGCGTCACTGATCGACGATGAACGCCTCGCCTGCCTCGAGGACCGGATCGAGGCCGATCTCGCCCTGAACCGCCACTCGGAGGTCATCCCGGAGCTGGAACGCCTGGTGACGGCTCATCCACTGCGTGAGCGGCTGCAGGCGCAGCTCATGCTCGCGCTGAACGCCACCGGTCGGCAGTCCGAAGCCTTGGCCAGGTTCCAGGACGCGCGACGGGTCTCGGTCAGGGAGCTGGGGCTCGAACCCGGACGCGGGCTTCGCGACCTCGAGCAGGCCATCCTGAGAC